>QMQC01000180.1 GCA_003648875.1 Actinomycetota bacterium | reverse complement strand
CTGGGGAGGGGGCACGAGAAGTTCGGGATTCCACGAGGAGTTCTGCTCGACTTCATATCCACCTTCTAGATACCAACCACCAACCACTACAGGGGCTTCGACCAGTCGGAGCCCCTGTTCACATGAATCGAAACACCACGCATAACCGGCATTATGCACGGCTGATCAGGTGCGCATAAGTGCCGTTATGCGTGGCTGTGGACCGAAATTGATTCGGCCGCATTATGTAGCCTCATCGTCTCGACGAGGGAAGTACGAGGGTCTAGAGTCAGGTGATTGTGACATGCAGTGCGGAACACAGTGTTGGACGCTTTCGTCTGCTGGCAGTGATGTCAGTAGTCGTCGTTCTCGGTTGCGCCCCCGTACCCGAGGCGGTCCCGCCTGTCACCGCTCCGCCTGTCAGCGCTCCGCCTGTCAGCGCTGCGCCTGTCGTGTCTGACACGACGACCACAACGGTCGCTGACCCCAACCGCCAAACACCAGGTCTGTTTCACTCCCCCAGAGTGGGGGACGATTTCAAGATCTATGTCCACCTTCCTGACGACTACGACACGGACACGAACACCCACTACCCGGTTGTGTACCTCCTCGACGGTGACTGGTACTTCAATGGTGTGAACCGAATGCCCGGTGGGGTTGTCGGGATCGTTTCCTCTCTCGTCGAGACCGGCGACATGCCACCCGCGATTCTGGTCGGGATCGGCTATGCGGGGGCCAATGAACGCTCCCGCGACTTTCTCCAAAGTCCTCGATCGTTCCACGCATTTCTCGTGGGTGACTTGATCCCCACCATTGATGAGCGGTTCCGTACGGTTCCGACCGACCGGACTCTGATGGGCCATTCTGACGGTGGGTACAGCACCGTATACGCTCTGTTGCGCTTCATGGATTCAGACGATCCACCGTTTACGAGGTACGTCGCTATCAGCGGCAGATATAGCAAGGGGACCCTGATTTGGGATGCCGAAGAACGGCTCAGTCGCCGGGCCGAGACCGGTGGTGTACCGACGGCCCTCTATCTCGGTGTTGGAGGCATGGAAAAGCACGGCTTCGAACTCTCGAACCGCCGTCTTGCCGATGTCCTGACGGAACGAGACTACGAGAATCTCGATTTCAAAATGCGTATCTATGGCCTCTCTCACTCCGGCAATGTGATTCCGAGGGCCTTCGCCGACGGCCTGAAATGGGTATTCGCTTCTCCACAGGAGTAACCCGGGTTGCAGCGTCGGAATCCACTCTGCCGCCCTGCAGAGAACCAGCAAGCAAGCGAGTGCGCATATCCGGCAGTATGCATGGTCGATGGGGGCGCATATGTGCCGTTATGTGCGGGTCAGCTCCGCATCCAGAAGTTGGTTCCGGATTCCCACCCGCTCTAGTTGGCCGTGGTTCTACTCGGTATTGACCACACCAATCCAGTACTGGTTTCCACGATTGCTGGATAGGAAGATGGTGTCGCCAGCAACATGAACAAACCCAGATACCGGCGGGTCCGAGTTGATGGCGAAGCCATCGGAGATCTGTGACAGGTCGATGTCGTGCCAGACCAACCCGTCAGCTGAAATCCCCAGTGTCGTGTCAGAATTGAATTCGATAGAAGTGCCGCCGCCGCCGATGCTTGGTCCGTAGATCCAGAAGGACGAACCAGCGTTCACATGAAGCGCATGAACGTCTTGGCCGGCGATCTGAGCGACTTCGGTCCAATTGATGCCGTCGTTACTTGAAAGCAACGGCCAAAGCGATGTTCCAGGGATTGGATGGAGGCAGCACGTGGCGTTGGTGTGGTCGAAGATGAGAACTGTGTCACCGACAGCTGCGAGATCGCTGGTCATAGTCATACCCATGGTGTCTGACCATGCGCCGTCTCCGAGATACTCCCATGCGTAGTTCGAACCGGGTGACTGCATGGTGACGGAGTAGGCGGCGACGTTGCCGCCTACTTCGACAACGTCGCTGAGGCCACCAACCACTTCTGAGTCCGGTGGTAGGTCATAGACACCTGTGATGCGATCTCCTTTGATGACAGCCAGGACACCCTCACGATCACCGGTGCCTGGATCAAACCATGCGAGACCACTTGACCATGTTGCT
Organism: Actinomycetota bacterium; assembly: GCA_003648875.1. GTDB lineage: Bacteria > Actinomycetota > Acidimicrobiia > Spongiisociales > UBA5794 > B3-G11. The sequence goes on along the minus strand of QMQC01000180.1, from coordinate 2,545 downwards.
ATGACGGCTTGGCCTCGGTCGAATGGAACAACCGAACGGTCGATCTCCGTCCAGTCGATCCCATCGATTGAGCTCAGAAGAACCACTTCGCCGTTGCGAAGACCGGAAACCAGTGCCGTGGAGCCAGTGCTTGCAACGGTGATGTCATCCAATTCGGGGAGGATGCGCTCCCAGGTTGCACCGTCTGTCGAATGCCAGAGGTGTCTGGCGGCATCCGTACCCAAGAACCCTGATGAAATAGCCACAATTTCGTGGGCGGTCGGAATCCATTGCGCTCGTGAGCAGGTCACCGTGAATGTCTCGCCGACCACCACATCCGTGGTTGGGGGTGTCTCATCCGCCGCCGTGGTGGTTGGGGGTGTCTCACTGACCGGAGGAGCCTCACCGTTCCATCGGCTGAACCAGGCGACACTTCCCAAAACGATGACAGTGACCAGTGCAGCAACAGCAGCCGTCGCCCATCCGCGTCGATGAGCGGCGCGGACAGGCCCGTCAGGGCGCACGGGAACGTCCCCGACGAGTTGGCGCAGAATCTCCTCCATCTCGACAGGGTCAATACCGTCTTGGAAGAATTCCGTGTACTCACGGACCTGAGTGTTCATGTCTCGGTTCATCTGTTGGCTCCTACGTCGCTGCGGAGCTTCGCCATACCGCGCTCCGCTTGGCTCTGAACGGTGCTCTTTGACACGCCAAGCAAGTCCGCGACCTCGCTGTATGTCCACTCCAAACCGTGAATCAACATGACCACAACACGCTGCTTCTCAGAGAGCCGGGCCATCGCCACTGGTAGCCCGGGCTCGATCCACGGCATTGCGTCAGACGGCACTTCAGGGAACACAGGGCGTTGGCGTTGTTGGCGCTTGGCGTAATTCTTCCCGACACTCCACAAATAGCCAGCAGGGTTGTCCATAGCTCTGACGCGATCCCAGTTCTCCCACCCATACGCAAGGGCCTGCGCCGTAGCGTCCCGGCCGACATCTGCACCAAACGAGGCACACAAAGCCTGACGCAGCCGAGGCTCGACCTCACGGACGAACTCCGTGAACGCATCAACTGTCGTTTCGCGATCGGCCACACTGCTCCTCACAAGCCATTCACAGTTAAGGCAACAACACCCCCAATCGTACGACAAACAATCTGACCTATGGGATCCAGCACCCTCCAACCCAGCCCGGCCAGATAGCGCATAACCGGCAATATGTATGGTCGGATCAGGCGAGCATATGTGCCGTTATAGGCGGGTGGTAGTTGTGGAGTCGAGCAGCGACTGGACGATCAAGAACGTCTATGTTTCACATTGCTCTAGGACTCGGGAGGCGTGAATGTCCACACGCCGCCGCCTGAGGCAACGAACTTTGAACCGAGTGTCACCGAAGTGTCCATCCAGGCCCAGCGGTCGTCTGCGATGATCACGGTGTCGTCCGGCGGCACCTGATTCCAGGTCTGTCCGTCGGTTGAGTACCACATCACCGGCCGACGTATGGATGACTTGCTGGCAGAGACACCACCTGCCGCGATGAAACCTTGTGATGAGGCCGCGACCGTGGAAACGATCGGATAATGGAACCCGTCTTCGATTTCAACGAGCGGAACGCTCCTGATCCAAGAGTTGCCGTCCAAGGAGTACCAAACGGACTGTTCGCCGTCTCTCCCGCCGCCGATCACGACACCTCTCTCGGATGCCGCAACACCGAACATGACGCCCTCAACCGGCTGGTCTTGCTGCTGCCCGTCTGGTCGGGTCATGGTCCAGCTGATTCCGTCTGACGACCACCATATTGCAGGAACCGAGCCGAGTTCTCCTACGGCGACAAACCCGTACTCTTCGCTGTAGTCGACGTCGAATAGGTAGTTTGCATTTCTGGTGGAGTCATCATCGTCGTCAGCGTCTAGGACCTGAGTCCAAGTCTGTCCGTCGGGTGAGAACCAGGCAATGCTTCGGCCCCTCACACCCTCGAAGCCCACCACGACGAACCCGAAGTCCGAAGCTGCGACCGCAGTGGCAACCTGGTCATAGCGACGTTGATCCCAGGAAACAGGAACCCAAGCCCATTCGGCCCCATCCGCAGAGAACCAGAAACCGCCGTCGTCCCCACCGATCGGACCAGCGGCCACCACATAGCCGAGATTCGACCCAGCAACGCCCACAAGGGCCTGATCCGTGACCGTGTACGTCTCCTCGACCACCGACCAGGTCACGGCGTCGGCCGACCGAAAGACCGCCGAACCGCCACGGTACGAGCCTATTGCAAGAATTCCAATGGGAGTGTCAGACATTCCCCACACAGAGAACTCCGAAGTCTGCGAGAACTGTCCAACCGCTCCCACTGTGGCGTCAACCTCAGTGGGGGCCGACGATGGTGTGACTATCTCGGGTTCATTGGCCGGAGGGTTCCCGCGGCCCAACGCGGCCAGCCACACCACACCGCCCAACATGATCACCGTCAGCGCTGCGGCAACGACAGCAATGGCCAATCCCCGAGAACGCTCCAGTGGCTGCACCACCAAGGACTCCGTCAGCTTCGCGGTGCTGATCGGCTGACTT
>QMQC01000179.1 GCA_003648875.1 Actinomycetota bacterium | reverse complement strand
GCCGCCTCAGGAGTCGGAATGCCCATCTACCGCTACCTCGGCGGAACAAGCGCCAGAACGCTTCCCACGCCGTGTTTCAACGTTGTGAATGGCGGGGCACATGCAGCGAACTCAATCGATACGCAGGAGTTCATGATCGTGCCGGGAGGGCTTCCAAGCTTCAGTGAGGCCCTCAGGGCGGGCGTCGAGGTGTATCACTCTCTCAAGAAGGTACTCGCCGGCAAGGGTCTGGCAACCAATGTCGGGGATGAGGGTGGCTTCGCTCCAAACCTTCCCGGCGATCGTGAGGTGCTTGACCTTCTCAGTGAGGCGATCGAGGCAGCCGGTTATGAGGTCGGAGAAGACATCTCCTTCGCTCTGGATGTCGCGGCCACCGAGCTGCACAGGGCAGGTTCGTATGGTCTGTCCGGAGCGACGCTGTCGTCGACCGAGATGGTTGATCATCTGGCAGGGCTCGTGCGCGATTATCCGATCGTCTCGGTGGAAGACGGACTCAGCGAGGACGATTGGGACGGTTGGAAGATCATGACGGATCAGCTCGGCGATGAGACCCAGATCGTCGGTGACGACCTTCTCGTTACCAACGTTGACCTGCTCCAGAGGGCCATTGATCTCGGGGTGGGCAATGCCATCCTCGTGAAGGTGAACCAGATCGGCACCCTTTCAGAGACACTGCATACGATGGATCTCGCGGAACGTTCGTCGTACGGTGCCATGGTCAGCCACAGGTCGGGCGAGACAGAGGACTCCTTCATCGCCCATCTTGTCGTGGCTACGAACGCTGGACAGATCAAGACCGGAGCACCCGCGCGTGGAGAGCGCACGGCCAAATACAACCAGTTGCTCAGAATCGAGGAGGGTCTCGGTAACGAGGCGCGTTTCGCAGGCTGGGACAGGTTCAGAAGGTTCCGATGACCGACACGCTCGAGCGCACAGAGTCAGATGTCTCCGAGCCCCAACGCGGGCGAAGGACCAGGGGCTGGCGCTCGGTATTGTTGATGGTCGTGTTCGTGGTGGCCGGATTTGTCGTCACAGGCGTGCTCCCCGTTCGCGAATACCTTGATCGTGGGAACGATGTCGAGGCAGCCCAGATCGAACTTGATGGGCTGAAGGCCGAGAACGATGGTCTTGTTGATGACATCGATGCGTTGTACACAGCGCAGGAGGTCGAACGCGTCGCCAGGGAGCAATACGGCTTTGTGAGGGAGGGCGAAGTTGGGTACGTCGTGCTGACGCCGGAAGGTGAAGAGCCTGTCGCTGAGGCCGCGACGCCTGTTCCCCAGGTGCGAGAGCAACGCTCGTTCTTCCAACGCTTTTGGGACTTCGTAACGGGGAACGACCAGACGAACGATGGTTGATCGTCAGGTCGTGACGGTCCAGATCGGGCGACCGCCCCGTTCACCCTTCGATGTGCGAGCTCGCTGTCATCTGGATCTTCCGATTGTGATCGACGTGCCTCCGATTCTTGACGACGGCACACCTTTCCCGACGACTCACTGGCTCACCTGTCGGCTTGCTCTGCTTCGCGTCTCGAGGATCGAGTCGCAAGGCGGCGTAGCAGCAGCGGATCGCCTGATCGCAGAGGATCCAGACATATCCAGGTCTTTCGCCGAGGCGATGAGCAGATATCAAACAGATCGTGACAGGCTGATTCCGTCTGAATGGGGCGGCCCCCGCCCATCAGGAGGCGTCGGCGGCTCCCGCGGAGGCGTCAAGTGTCTGCATGCCCATTACGCCGATACCGCGTCCGGAAACGAGAATCCGATAGGCGCAGCCGTCGCGATCCAGATCGAGCCACTCGACTGCACAGTTCCCTGTGTCATCCCGACCGGCGATGGGGCGGCATCCAACGAAGCATGGACCGAGCCGACGTAAGCGCTCTCCCGGCTCGCTACGCGACCAACGACCTACAGCCGTCAGTCGCCAGCCGCTTCAGCCATTGCACGGTCAACGAGATGTGACGGCAACTCCTGGTAGTGGTCGAAGACGGAGGTGTACCGCCCCCAGCCATGGGTGAGCGATCGCAGATCGATGGCGTAGCGGACGATCTCGCTCGCTGGTATCAGTGCTTCGACAACCTGGCTACCGTCCTCAGCTGTGGAAGATCCTTGCACAGAACCCCTTCGTGCAGCGATGTCGCCCATGACATCGCCCTGATATCTCGACGGGATCGTGATCGCGACCCGAGATATGGGCTCGAGCACGATCGGCCGTGCCTTCTCGAACGCTTCCCTGAAGCCAGCCCTCGCTGCAAGTTTGAAAGCCATTTCCGACGAGTCAACCGAGTGGTACTTGCCGTCATCGACGGTCACGTCGATGTCCACGACGGGGAACCCGTGGACTCCACCGCCTTGCATCGTCTCGACGATCCCCTTCTCGACGGCCGGAATGAAACCGCGTGGTATCGATCCGCCCTTGACCCGGTCTATGAACTCGAAGCCGTCGCCCCGCCCTGCGGGATTCAGCACGAGGTGGCACACCCCGTACTGGCCATGGCCCCCGGATTGCTTCTTGTGTTTCCCCTCGGCATCAGCAGTTCGCGTGATGGTCTCGCGATACGGTACCTTCACCTTCTCCTGATCGACCTGGACGCCGAATTTCCGCTCGAGCTTCTCGATCGCCGTTTGCACGTGGCTCTCACCCAGCCCGTACAGAAGTGTTTGGCGCGTCTCGCTGTTGCGTTCGAGCTTGAGCGAGGCATCCTCTTCGAGGATGCGGTAGAGCGCTGTCGAGAGCTTGTCGTCATCCGACTGCGTTCGAGCAACGATTGCCGTGGCGAGAACCGGCTCAGGGAAATCGATCGCGGCGGCGGTGACCGGCTTGTCCTTTGGCGCGAGCGTGTCCCCGGTTCTCGTGTCGATCAGTTTGGCCACAGCGACGATATCGCCCGCCGGTGCGGCATCAACGAGCGTTGTCTCGTTCCCGAACATCGTTGCGATCTTTGCAAGACGCTCGTCCTGGCCTGATCTGCCACTCGTGAGGTGTGTCTCCGGCCTCAAGGTTCCGGACATGACCTTGAGAAGACTGACCTGTCCCACATACGGATCGGCCAAGGTCTTGAAGACGAATGCCAATGGATCACCACTTGGGTCCTTCTCGATCTCGATCTGCTCGTCGCCCACGGTGACGATCGCCGGTGGACGATCGGCTGGCGCCGGTGCGAGCTCGATGATGAAATCAGCGAGACGGTCCACAGCGATTGGGCCTGTCGCGGAACCGCAAACCACGGGGAAGACCTTTCCCGAAGCAACACCTTCTGCCATCGCACGTTCGAGCTCCTCCACCGAAGGTATGTCTCCGTCGAGGTACCGCTCCAGCAGGTCATCGTCGCCAACAACGATTCCTTCGACGAGGTTGTCGTGGACCTCGTGCTCACGTTCAACCATTTCTTGTGGCATCTCCACGACTTCTGCCTTGCCGGAATCGTAGATGTATGCCTTGTCACGGAAGAGGTCGGCAACTCCGTGGAATTCGAGCTCCTTTCCGATGGGAAGTTCAATGGGTGCAATGCCCGCACCAAAGCGGTCTCGGAGTTGGGCCAGCGTGCTTTCGAACGATGCGCGTTCCTTGTCGAGCTTGTTCACGAAGATCATTCGGGGAAGTCCGAGCCGCTCGGCGATCCGCCAGGCGTACTCGGTTTGGACCTCGACGCCTTCGACAGCATCGACAACGAATATCGCGAGATCTGTGACCCGCAGTGCAGCGTGAAGCTCACCCGCGTAGTCCGCGTATCCGGGGGTGTCGATCAGGTTGATCTTGTGATCGTGCCACTCGAACGGGGCGAGTGCCATCGTTATGGTTGTTCCTCGGCCATGTTCTTCGGGGTCGTAGTCTGTGACGGTTGTCCCAGCCCCGACCGTGCCAATTCGGCTGATCGCGCCGGCACGATACAGCAGCGCCTCTGCGAGTGTTGTCTTTCCTGACCCGGAATGCCCCACCAGTGCGACATTGCGGATCTTCTCAGGAGGGAAGACTTTCACCGACGAGCTCCTTTGCTTGAGTGGTGCAAGGTTAGGAATCCGTCCGCGCCTGAGCCACATCGAACCCATGGTTGTCTACCGTCTACTGTCTACCGTCTAGCCCGTTGGCCCGGGTGGCGGAATCGGCAGACGCGGCGGACTTAAAATCCGCTGTCCGAAAGGACATGTGAGTTCAAGTCTCACCCCGGGCACCAGATGGGTTTCAGGTGAGACCGAGGAGATCTCGTTTTCTTGCCAGATAGTCGTCGGCTGTGACCGCGCCCTCGTCGTGACTCTGTCTGAGGGATTCGAGGTCGGCGACAAGCTGTGACGATCGTGGGGTTGTCGCTCTTCGGTCCTTGCCCATCACGGGTGGCAGCGGGCGCATCACGAAGTATGCCGCGATACCGACGTATGCCCCGAAGAAGATTGCGCCAGCCCACAGCACCTTCCGCCCAACTCTGAGATCCTTGCGACGTGCAACGTCAACGTACGCGACGAGCCACAACATGACGAGTGGCACGCCGAGACCGATGACGAGCAACCATGCCAGTGTCCCATCAGCCGGATTCATGCTGAGTCGAGGAGTTTCGCCTTGACGGCGGCAAACTCCTCGGCAGTGAGTGTGCCGGAATCGTGCAGGTCGGCGAGTTTCTCGAGTTGGTCGATGGTGGAGCCCTCG
>QMQC01000178.1 GCA_003648875.1 Actinomycetota bacterium | reverse complement strand
CCGTGAGATCGACGCCGGCAGCACCCTTGGGTCCGATGAGTGCGAGGAACGCTGTGCCAACGACGAGGGTTGGAAGAACGAACAGGACCAACGTAGCTGCGCGCATCAACGACTTCCCGCGGAAGTCAAACCTTGCGAACACCCATGCGGCGGGCAGACCGGCTATCACGGTCAGGAGCGTTGAGAGCACGGCCTGCCACAGGGTGAACGCTGCGACGCCTTGAAGCGTTGGATCCGTCAGGACGTCCAGGAAGACATTCGGGTCGAATACGCCATTCGGTGTGAGACCTCGAACGGTGATGGAGATGACCGGGTAGAGGAAGAAGTATGCGAGGAAGAGCGTCGGAACGACAACCATCGCCGCTGTTCCGAGACGCCCGACAGGGCTGCGCGCTATGAGCGAGCGATCGCTGTCCATTCCTCGATCCATCGTTCGCGGTTCTCTTCGATCATTCCCAGATCCATCATGACGGACCGGTCAGGGAACGTCGTGTAGTCGGCAAATACCTGGGGGAGAACAGCATCCTGGTTTGCCGGGTACACGAACATGTTGAGGGGAATGTCCTCCTGCACCCTTGTCGAAAGCAGAAAGTCGATGAACAGCCGAGCAGCCGCTTCATGTTCTGTCCCTGCCAGAATGCCTGCGTACTCGATCTGGCGAAAACACCCCTCGGTCATCACGCCCGTGGGTGCCGTCTCCAGCCCACCAAAGAACACCTCGGCCGGGGGCGAGGATGCGTATGACACCACGAGCGGCTGGCTGCCTCCCGCACGGGTGAATCGCGTGTAGTAGGCCTCCGACCAGTCTGTGGCGACAACTGTCCCGTTGTCGAGTAGGTCCGTCCAGTACCTCTTCCAGTCGTATTCGTCTCCGTCGGGGTAGGTGGCGATCGTTGCCATGAGAAAGGCGAGGCCAGGGGAGGATGTGGCCGGATCTTCGACGACCAGAAGCCCCTCGAAAAGGGGATCGAGTAGGTCTTCGAGGCCTGTGGGGGGAGGTACGCCGAGAGCCGCAAGACCATCGATGTCGTAGTTGATGCACACATCCCCGAAGTCGATCGGCGTTGCAGAATCGCCCTCCACCCGCAAGAGGCCACTCACGGTGTCGATTCCGCTGGCCGTGTATGGGATGAACAACCCGGAGTTGATTGCCCTGGAGAGGAAGGTGTTGTCGATGCCGTACATGACGTCAGCTATCGGATTGTCCATTGTCAGGATCGCTTGATTGAGCATCGTGCCTGCGTCTCCGGCCATCTGAACCCTTACCGTGATGCCCGTCTGATCGGTGAATGTGTCGAGGATGCCATCGCTCAGCGCAAAAGATCCGTGCGTGAGCAGCACGATCTCATCCGTTGTCGACTCGGACGAGCAACCCGTGGCGACAAGGAGCGTCGTGAGCAACGTGATTGCAACCCGGGAGGTTCTTCGGTTCATTCGATCTCTGTTCCTTCCTGAATCACAAGGACGGCGCCGTTGCTCACGGTGATCGTTACGTGGTTCGAGACTGACTCGTTGCTCACCCCTCGTGATGTACCGCGCTCAAGCGTCACGTTGTCGAGAGACCACCTCAGCCCCGTCGTCGTGACACCGTGTGCATCTCCGACGGGGAGGAGCGTGACGAGTTGCCCGATCGAGGTCTGAAACGCAACGCCGTGATCCCGTGTGGCGGTGCGGACGATCCCCGTTGCGGTGTGCCACGCGATGTCGGTGGACGCCAAACCGGGTTGGGTCGTAGACAGGGCGACACCGAGCAGGTGTCCGAGTCGACCACCTTCGCCGCCGTAGATGCTGATCGTGGTCGCCTCACGAACGATTGCAGCCCTGATCGCAAGCTCGAGGTCGGTGTCGTCCTTGTCCCGAGGGTGTTCTTCGATCGTTACGCCGTTGTCGCGGGCATGCTGCAGTCCGGCGGGAGAGATCGAATCGAGATCACCGATGAGGATATCGACAGAGATCGAGCGTTCCATTGCGTGGTCGTAGCCGGAGTCTGCAGCGATCACGAGGTCGGCTTCCGACACCGTGGGGGTGGTGTCCATTCTCCCACCAGCGAGGATGACGGTCCCTGTCCCTGGCGTGATCATGCCACTCCTTCCTCCGCTGGCATTACCCAGCTCAGGTTCAGCGGGTCGATGGCAGTGCGGGGCAAAGCCACCCTCTCAGCCCGGTCGTTCCGAGCTCCCCGGTGTGGATGTGTTTGCATGATACCTGAAGTCACAAGAAATGGGGCTTGACAGGATGATATCGGTATGACTTCAACCTGACATCACAACGACATCAGGGAAACGGAGGAAGAAGATGTTGCGGTACAACAACCCGGAGTGTGTGATGGCAATCCACGATGCACGATGCCCATCGACGGTCCACGAGGGCAGGCACCTCATGCGCCTGGCTCGAAGCGACAGTCGGCCCGCCGATAACTAGAACGCAGCAATCAAGACACTGTCGGGCGATTTCCGCAATCGTATCAAGTCGTCCGTTGGCGAGAAGGTCGGGCGAATGAACCTGACCGTCACGTCCTTCGCCGGAGATGTGATCCTGAAGTCTGCCAAGTAGGCGAACCGTTCCCGAGGCAGCTACCTTCTGAGGAATGACACTCGACATCTCACAGATAGTTGCTGAACACCAGTTCGGTCCGGTTGAGGGCGAATGGCGACCGTTGTTCATCGGCATCGCCGGAGGATCCGGATCGGGGAAGACCACGATCGCGCGATCGGTTGTTGACCTCGTCGGCAGGGACGAGGTCGTGTACCTCCAGCAGGACGCCTACTACAGGGACCAGGCGCATCTCAGCCTCGACGAGAGAGCCAGAATCAATTACGACCATCCGGACTCCATCGAACTCGAGCTACTCGTTGAGCACCTCGACACCCTGAGAAGGGGTGAGCCGATCGATCGTCCGGTGTACGACTTCGAAACACATACGCGAACGGATGAAACCTATACGCTGACACCAGAGCCTGCCGTGATCGTGGAGGGCATTCTCCTGTTCGCCGATCTTGAGCTGCGCGACCGATTCGATGTCAGGGTATTCATCGACACAGAAGCCGACCTCCGATTGATGCGCAGAATTCAACGGGACATCCTGGAGCGCGGTCGCTCCATCGAATCAGTGCTCGACCAGTATCAGAGGACTGTTCGCCCCATGCATTATCAGTTCGTTGAACCATCGAAACGCTATGCAGACCTCATCATCCCCGAGGGCGCCAATACCGGCGCAATAGGCACGGTTTCCTCGATGATCCGCCACTTCCTGGCACAGAGGCGATAGCACCCTGTCGTCATGCTCACAGGTGCTGAGGGATCGCTCGTTCGCCTCTGCTCTCCTCGAGTATTTCTACCAAGCGATCCACCATCGGTGCACCGACGCGAGCGAACGCAAGGTGTCCTTCGGCCGACGCATGGAAGAGGTCTCCAGCGAAGAGTTCCGGCTTCTGCGCAAATCCAGCCATCACATCCCACGCGTTCGACTTTACCGTACGGGGGTATCTGGCCGCGACCCGTTGAATTGCATGATCGATCGCGCGAGCCCTCACGCGTGCGACGCCTTGGGCCAACTCTGGCAACCGCGGGATCGTACCGAGATCTCCTATCCCCGAAAGACCGACCGCTGGGACCGAATCGTGTAGATCTGCAACGATTCGGTTGAAGTCTGACTCGAACCGGGCGACAGGTGTTCCGCGGAGAGCGTCATTGGATCCAACCGCCACATAGGCGATGTCAGGCCTGATCTCGAGAGCAGCATCGACCTGTTCTGCAAGGACATCATGGACCTTGGATCCGCCAACAGCGACGCTGATCGCTTCGACGCGGTACTGGTTCGCGAGATGCATGGCCATCTGGCGAGGCCAGGAGTGGTCAAGCGGCTTGACACCGGGTGCGGTCACTGAGCTGTCTCCGAGGAATACGAGGCGCAGAGGGGGCGATTCCGGGTCGCCGAAGACCCCAGAGGGGTCCTGGTTGGTGAGCGAAGGAAGATCATCGCGGAAGATGGCTCGCGCCATCTGGCCCGCGAGCAGTGTGCCGACCGCCAGGGGTGGTCGCAGGAATCTCCAAGCATTCATGACCCCATTCTGCCGCACCGAATCGGACAGTTCGACGAGATTTCCGTATGGGGGTCAGATGGCTTCGAGAGTGAGAATCTGCAAGTGGAGGTCGTGGCCGTCCTCGGCGATATCCACTGCGCGGAAGTTTCCGTGTCTGAAGCCAGGCGTTTCGAGAGCGACGAGATCATCGTCCGTGTAGGTGCTGAAGTATCGAGGTGGATCGAGCCACTCATCGTCGATGAAGCCCTGACGAGTGCTCCCGCCCCACACAACGATCAACAGTGTCGCACCGCGCACGAGCACTCGGGAGATCTCGAAGAGCACACCGGATAGCTCCTCGGGTGGAACGTGAAGCAGCGAGTTCATCGCAAACGACGCGTCAAACGAGTTGTCAGGGAACGGGAGTGAAGCGAAATCCGCGACATCGGCACTCACTCCGCGTGATCGTGTTGCTTCGACGTTCCGAGGCGACAGGTCGATCGCGGTGACGTCGAAGCCCTGATCGGCGAGATGTTTGGCAAGCTGGCCGGTACCGCAGCCGAGATCGAGAACCATCTCTGCGCCACGGGAGCGAATGTCCTCCGCAAACCGATCAACGATGTCTGTCCGCCACTTGGTGGGCGTCATGG
>QMQC01000177.1 GCA_003648875.1 Actinomycetota bacterium | reverse complement strand
TCGAGGCTCGAGCGAGGAGGGCCAGATACGAAGCCATCGAAGCCGTGATGGCCGACGATGCGATCGGCCTCACGGGGCACACGGCTGATGATCAGGCCGAAACGGTGCTGATGCGATTGCTGAGAGGATCCGGTGGGAGCGCCCTTGCGGGCATTCCGTACCGGCGAGGTGTTTGGCGAAGGCCCCTCCTCGAGTTCTCCCGAGCAGAACTCCGTGAACGAGCGGTCGACCTGGGATTGCCCTTCGCAGATGATCCCGCGAATGAGGATCGGCGATTCATGCGGTCAAGGATCAGGCACGGTGTCATGCCCTTCATCGAGACCGAATGCGGTCCCGATGTGCGATCAGCCATACGCCGTTCTGCGTCCCTCATCGCACAGGACGATGCCGTTCTGGAGGCCGAGGCCAACCGAATCCCTGTATTGCCGATCGACGGTGGTGTGGCGATAGCGACAGGTGCTCTGGTCTCAGCATCGCGTCCGGTGGCCTCTCGGGTTGTGAGGAGAGCGATTCATGGCTTGCTCGAAGTGTCTCGTGGCGCAATGTCGGATGTCGATGCGGTTCTGGCGGTGGCCGAAGGAGGCGAGTCGATCTCGATCTCGGGAGCCCTGCAAGTCACCCATGAGCCACCCTTCGTGACACTGCACCGAGTCGGCCACGCCGAATTGCCAGAGGAATTCAGGATCAGGGTCGGGGAGACGTTCGCCTGGTCCGGATACCGGTACTCAGTATCGAGGGCAGAGGCGCCTCCGCCATCGATCCGGGGGGGCAGGTTCACGATACTGGCTGCTGACGCCGTCGAGGGACGCATGTTCGTCCGCGGGTTCCAACCGGGTGATCGAATCGACGTCGAGGTGGGCTCGACGCCTGCAAAGGAAGTGCTTCGCACTGCAGGAATTCCGCCCAGAATGCGTCCGCATTCGCTCACCGTCACGGTTGGTGCCAAGATTGCTGCTCTGGCGGGTGTACGAGTTGCATCGTGGGCGAAACCAGGACGCGGCGAAGCCGTCGTGATCATCGAACGGGAAGTGGGCACGTGGAAATCGGGGAAGTGCTGATCACAGCAGACGAGATCGACGCAAAGCTTGCGGAGATGGGTGCAGCCATCACCAGGGATTACCAGAACAAGGACTTGCTCCTCATCGGGATTCTGAAGGGTGCTTTCGTGGTGATGGCTGACCTTGCCCGACACATCGACCTCCCCGTTGAGTTCGACTTCATGGCGGTCTCCTCGTACGGATCGGCGACCAAGACCTCGGGTGTGGTTCGGATCCTCAAGGACCTTGACCAGGAGATCGCCGGTCGGCACGTTCTCATCGTTGAAGACATCGTCGACACAGGGCTCACGCTCAACTACCTCCTCAAGAACCTCGCGGTGAGAAAGCCTGCAAGCCTCGGCCTTGCGGCACTGCTGATCAAGGACGGCATCGACCGGCCTCCTCTCGATATGAAGTACGAGGGTTTCCACATCCCGCCGAAGTTCGTCGTCGGATACGGACTCGACTTTGATGGGAAGTACCGGAACCTTCCGTACATTGCTGTCGTTGACGATTCAATCTGAGGTCGTGCGGCGACAACTTTGACAGATGTTCGGCGTACCATGTGACGAAGGACTCCGCACCATTCTCGATCGGGTCCATCCCAAGAAAGGAACAGGAACACCGTGAACCGCACCGCGAGAACCATTCTCGTGTACCTCGCTGTCATCTTCCTTGTGGTGATGGCGTTCCAGATGGTGTTCAACCAGGCAACCCAGCCAACCGAACTCACGCTCAACGAGTTCACAGCGAGTCTTGAGGCTGGTGATGTCACAGGCGAAGTCGTGATGAAGGACAAGTCCAACGAGCTTTCCGGCACGGCGGAGATCGACGGCTCATCTGGCGAGTTCGTCGTCCGATATCCCGCCGAATACTCAGCAACGCTGACCGAACAGCTCCAGGCCGCTGGTGTCAACTTCCGTGTCGATGCCGAGAATCCGACGATCTTCGATTATTTCCTCACATTCGTGCCCTATCTGTTGATATTCGGACTCTTCTTCTTCGTCATCATGCAGATGCAGGGCGGTGGCAACCGCGTCATGCAATTCGGCAAGTCGAAAGCCAAACAGGTGACAAAGGACACACCAACGGTTCTGTTCACTGATGTTGCAGGCGTTGAAGAAGCCGTCGAGGAGCTCGAGGAGATCAAGGAATTCCTGGCTCATCCCCAGAAGTTCCGATCCATGGGAGCCAAGATTCCAAGAGGCGTTCTGCTGTATGGCCCTCCAGGAACCGGCAAGACCTTGCTCGCCCGTGCAGTCGCCGGTGAAGCAGACGTTCCGTTCTTGGCGATCTCCGGTTCGGACTTCGTCGAGATGTTCGTCGGCGTCGGCGCTTCCCGTGTCAGGGACCTGTTCGACCAGGCAAAGCAGAACTCTCCCGCCATCGTGTTCATCGACGAAATCGATGCCGTCGGAAGGCACAGAGGTGCAGGACTCGGCGGCGGTCACGATGAGCGTGAGCAGACCCTCAACCAGCTCCTCGTCGAACTCGATGGCTTCGATCCGAACACTGGCGTCATCGTCATCGCTTCGACCAACCGCCCCGACATCCTGGATCCCGCGCTTCTTCGACCCGGTCGTTTCGACAGACAGGTTGTCGTTGATCGTCCCGATCTCAAGGGTAGAGAGAAGATCCTCGAGGTTCATGCCAAGGGGAAGCCGCTCGCGGATGCCATCAATCTCGAGACGCTTGCCCGCCAGACTCCGGGGTTCACGGGAGCGGATCTGGCGAACCTGATCAATGAAGCCGCAATCCTGTCGGCCCGTCAAGACGATGATGTGATCTCGATGGCCGCTCTCGAGGAGGCGATCGAACGGGTCATTGCCGGCCCGGAGCGCAAGAGCCGTGTCATGTCCGAGAACGAGAAGAAGATCACTGCATACCACGAGGGCGGCCACGCGCTCGTCGGTTACGCGCTCCCGAACGCTGACCCGATTCACAAGGTCACGATCATCCCTCGAGGGCGAGCAGGCGGGTACACGTTGTCGCTTCCGCTCGAAGACAAGTACTACACGCGGCGGTCAGAGATGATCGATCAGCTCGCGATGCTCCTCGGTGGCCGAACCGCTGAGGAACTCATCTTCGCCGACCCAACCACAGGAGCCGCAAACGACATAGAGAAGGCGACGGGTATCGCCCGCAAGATGGTGATGGAGTTCGGAATGAGCGACAAGCTCGGTCCGCTCCAGTACGGCAAGCCGGAGGGCGAGGTTTTCCTCGGTCGTGACTACTCGAGCCGCCAGGACCTTTCCAACGAGGTTGCCGCCGCTGTCGATGAAGAGATCAGGTTCCTGATCCATCAGGCCCACGACGAAGCACGGATGATCCTGACGACCCACGAGGATGCGCTGCATCGCATTGCCGATGCGCTCTGCGAGAGAGAGTCACTCGACGCAGATGAGGTCAAAGAAGTGCTGAGTGACGTGCCGAAGTGGGAGCACACGTCCAATGGAAGCATCAGGCTCAAGGCGCCAGACGGAGTCCCTTCGGTCCAGGGCGGGGTCGCCGCTCGCAGTGATGGCGGTTCCTGACCCGTCCGAGAGATCGGGAACCTGGAGGCTCCGAGGGTCACAGATCTCGCTCGCTCGCCCTGTGGTGATGGGTGTTGTCAACATGACGCCCGATTCGTTCTCGGACGGAGGGAAGTACGCATCGGTGGACGTCGCCGTTCAAGCCGGGCTCCAGATGATCGATGATGGCGCTTCGATCGTCGATGTGGGCGGTGAATCGACTCGACCTGGTGCATCCCTCGTCTCGGTCGACATGGAGCTGGCGCGGGTTGTACCCGTCGTTGAGCGACTGGTGGACGGAGGAGCCCTCGTTTCGGTTGATACATCCAAACCAGAGGTTGCCCGTGAAGCCATTGAGAGCGGCGCCACGGCCATCAACGATGTGACGGGCCTATCGAATCCTGCGATGCGCTCATTGTGCGCAGAAGCCGGCGTCGGGGTCGTGATCATGCACATGGCCGGCACACCCAGAACGATGCAGCGGCATCCCCGCTACGACGATGTGGTGTCAGAAGTGTCGGGGTACCTGACGGAGCGTGCAGCCGAAGCAGTACAGGCAGGTATCTCCCGCAGCTCCATCGTCATCGATCCAGGAATCGGATTCGGCAAAGCCTTCGAGCACAATATCGAACTCATGGTCCACCTGGATTCCTTTCTGGATTCAGGCTATCCAGTGCTGCTCGGCACAAGTAGGAAGCGTTTTCTCGGAGAGATCCTCGAGCCGATTCGCGGGCAAACGAGACCCGATGAGCGAGACGGCGCCACAGCTGCAACGATCGCGCTCGCCGTTGCATCCGGCGTCCATATTCTTCGTGTTCACAATGTTCCTCTTGCGATTGAGGTAGCGCATACGGCCAAGGCTATCGTGCCGCAGGACGATGGCAAAGAAACAAACGGGACTTGAACCAAGAGGATTCCGCTGGGTGATCAAGGATCGCCTTGCGGTGTCCGAGCGCGTTGGGGGGTACGGTTTCCAACACCGCCGGGTTCGCCGCGAAGAAGAGATCATCTGGCTCAAGGATCACGGTGTCAATTCGATCATGAGTCTCCTCGGATCGAATCAGAACTCGTTCGCCTATACGGGTGCAGGGTTGTCATTCGCCTCATACGAGGTACCCGAGGACCTCGAACCTG
>QMQC01000176.1 GCA_003648875.1 Actinomycetota bacterium | reverse complement strand
GCATCTGTGTGAAGGACGGTGTAAAGATCAGTTCTCGATACATGGATCGCGATGGACTCGATGTCGGTTCCATAGACGACACCGGGTACCCGACCATCGCGACGAAGCCGCTTTGACTCACGGGTTCCCGCTGTTTCGCGCTTGGTTGCGCGCAGGGTTTCCTGCTGCATTGGAATCTCCTCGGAAATCGGTTGAGGCTTGGCCGACAGTTTAGGCAATTTCGAAGGGAAGTGATAGAAGACGACGGTGGACGATCGGGACTGTCCAGTGCTTCTTCAGCAAACGAGCGACAGCGAGCGCTCGGCCCTCACAAGGGCAACGGTGTCCGATCGATCAACTTCCGGTTATCAGCGAGAACCTGACGGTCCTCGCCGGATTGTCCAGGTTCGGGTCGACAAGCACGATCGACTGCCACGTGCCGAGCGCGAGATGTCCTCCCACGACAGGAACGATCACCGATGGGGCGATCCATGCGGGAAGCACATGGTCTGCGCCGTGACCAGGCGTCCCGTGCTTGTGACGGTAGAGGGAGTCATCGGGCGGAAGCAACCGCTCGATGGAGTCGAGGAGATCGGGATCCGAACCGGCTCCCGTCTCGATGATCGCGACACCGGCCGTTGCGTGCGGAACAAAGATGTTCAACAAACCGTCGCCAAGGTCCGCAACAAAGGATGCGGCATCGCGAGTGATGTCAACGACGGTCTTCTCGTGGCCCGTGTGGACGGTCGTCGTGGCGGTCTCCATGGAAGAACCGTAGACCAAACGCGCGCCCTCCCCAATCACACAGATCGATCTCAGGTGTCGTCCGTGACCTGTCGTTTCCCTTGTCGGAGGACTCTCGACCTTCGGTAGGGCAGGATCTCGATGATCTCGCCCGCTTCGAGCCTGCTTTGGACACCATGCCAGAAATCGACGTCGAACAGGTCGGCGTGGCGTTGATCGAACGACGCACGCAGCTCTGTGCTGAGCCCGAGAAACCTCGGAAGCTCCTCAGGGAAGATGTCGTTCGGACCAACGCCGAATGAGGGCGTTGAGCTGAGTTCGTCCAAAGGGTCGTCAGACACAGGAAAACGCCGGAACCTGCAATCGGTCAGATCCGAAATCTCGTCATAGTCGTAGAACACGATCCTGCCCCGTGATGTGACTCCGAAGTTCTTGAGAAGCATGTCTCCGGGGAAGATGTTCGTCGCCGCGAGGTTCTTGATGGCAGTCCCATATCCGACGATCGCACGCGACGCCTCTTCCTCATCTGCCTCCCTGAGGAATATGTTCAACGGAGTCACGCGACGCTCGACATAGACCGTCTTGATCGTGATCTGGTCGCGATACTCCGACACTGTACGCGAGGCATCTGTGAGCAACTCGTTGAGAACCTCGGGTTCGAATCGACGCCTGGGAAGACGAAGATCGACGAAGCGCTGGGCTTCAACGAGGCGTCCTGCCCTGTCGTGGCGAGCCACGAGGCGGTACTTTGTCGCCACGGCATCCGGAGTCACCTTCTTCTGCGGTGGGAAGTGGTCACGGATCACCTTGAACACGACGTCGTACCCGGGAAGTGTGAAGACGATCATCACAAGACCGCGGATGCCGGGTGCGTAGACGAACCTGTCGGTCGAGTTTTCGAGATACTGAACGAGATCGCGATATCGCTCCGTCTTGGAGTGTTTCGTGAAGCCGATCGAAGCGTATATCTCTGATGCCTTCCTCCATGGGAGCAACTCGCTGAGAAATGCGACGAGTTCGCTCGGTATGTCAAGAGCCACAAGGAAGGCCGCTCGCGTGTACGAGAACAGGATGGAGAGATCCTCATCTCCAACGAGGACCGCACCGAGCCTGAGCCCGGATCGTTCGTGCCTGATCGCAAGAGCAAAGGGTGTCCGATCCGACCCGTGGAACATCCGACCGACGAGATAGGCCCCCTTTCCCCTGTAGAACAGCTGGTCGATGACCTCAACGCGATCTGGCAACCCCGGCATGAGCTCGAGTGCACGGTCGAGATCCCGATGCCGATCTTCCCACGAGGCGTGGAACCGACAGTCCCTCAACAGATCCTCGAGCAGCGTCCGTACATCAGCCTGAGGTTGATAAACACGGAGCATCGCACGGATCGGCGTCATCGCCAGGTGTGGCGACGGATCCAGGAACTCGAGTTCTGGATCGATTCCCTCCGTCCCGAACAGGCGCCTGGCCACAGAGTTGAAGAAGGTCTCTGCAATCTCCCTGAATGGATCTGCTGAGTGCTCCGTCCGATAGAGGGCCCTGGCCGCTGACCACGCGCCACGGTCCTCCGTGCGGTACCCGGCATCGGTGACAGATTCGATCGTGACGTCGAGCGCTACCCCGTACGCATCCCTTCGCTCGAGATTGTCCCTACGGATCGAGACCCAATCCCTGCTTTCGAACCGCGCCACGGCACGGCGAGTGGAGGATTGGAATTGTCTCCGGTACGACTGGAAGCCGATCGCGACCATTGCGGCGATCTGTTCAGGTGTGAGGTTCATTGCCACCTGTCCTGGCCACTGATCAGGTGTTCTCGCCCTTGAACAACTCGCTCACAGACAGGTCATTGAAGATCGCCTCGATGGTGCCTGCAACAACCGGTGCGATCGACAACACAGTGAGATTGGGAAGTGTCAACGCTTCGGCGGTGACCGGCAGTGTGTTGGTGATGATGATCTCGCTGAAGGGCGCTCCAGCAAGGCGCTCGACCGCCGGCGGGGAGAGAATCCCATGCGTGGCGAGGACCATGACGGAGAGAGCACCCCGTTTGAGCACGAGCTCTGCCGACGCGACCGCAGTTCCCGCAGTGTCGATCATGTCATCCACGATCACGCAATGCCGCCCCTCGACATCGCCGACAACCCACTCAGCGTTGACCTCGTTGCGTACATCGCTTCGACGTCGCTTGTAGACGAACGCGACCTCGGCGTCGATGTGGCTGGCGAATCTGGTTGCGCGTTTCACACCGCCCGAGTCAGGCGAAACGAACGTGATCGGCCCGTCAAGCTTGTCCACGAGATACTCCTCGAAGAGAGGCATTGCGGTGAGGGAGTCGAATGGGGCGTCGGTGAATCCCTGGATCTGGCCTGTGTGGAGGTCGACCGCAGCGATGCGATCTGCGCCGGCGGCCAGAAACAGATCACCCATCATCTTGGCCGAGATCGGCTCGCGTGGTTGTGCCTTCTTGTCCTGCCTGGCGTATCCGTAGAAGGGAACCACCGCGGTAATGCGCTTCGCCGATGCGCGTTTTAGCGCATCGACCATGATGAGCTGCTCCATGATGTGGAAGTTGACCGGGTCGGAGTGGCTCTGGATGACGAAACAATCGGCGCCGCGCACGGACTCCGTGTATCGGACGTAGATCTCGCCGTTTGCGAACTTCGACCGCTCAACACCACCGAGTTCGATGTCGAGAAGCTTCGCTACCTCCGCGGCAAGTTCTTCGTTTGCCGATCCGGAGAACACCATGAGTCTTCTGACTCCTGGGCGCTGCATCAGTCCGACTCCTCCTCTGCGCGTCGTCGCCTCTTCTCAGAATAGCCTGAGATGTTCCTCTGGTGGCCTCGTTCTACACCAAGGGATCCCTCCGGCACGTCATGGGTGATCACCGAGCCTGCTCCGGTGAACGCATCATCACCAACCGTTACCGGCGCAACGAGCATCGTGTCAGATCCGATCTTCACCCGGTCGCCGATCGTGGTGCGATTCTTCTTGAATCCGTCATAGTTCACGGTGACCGTTGCAGCACCGATGTTGGTGTCCTCGCCGATCGTCGTGTCACCGATGTAGCTGAGATGGGGAACCTTCGACCTCGCACCGACTTCGGAGTTTTTGATCTCGACATATGTGCCGACTTTTGCACCGTCCTCCAACACAGCTCCCGGTCGGAGATAGGCGAACGGACCGATCGAAGCATTGGAACCGACGCTCGCTTCACACAGCACCGCATTGACCACGGAGGTCCCCTCTCCGATGGACGAATCGTGAATCTGTACGCTCGGACCGATGCTTGCGCCGGCGCCTATTGCGCTGGTGCCCGAGACATACGTGTCAGGGTAGATCTCCGACCCGGGAGCGACCGACACGCCAGCATCGATGTAGACACGGGCAGGATCAAGCATCCATACGCCTGAATCGAGCAGCTGAGCGTTGATCCTCGATCTGAGGTGACCGGCGGCCTCAGCAAGTTGGGCCTGCGAGTTCACACCAATGCCTTCTTCTGCGTCGGCGACGAACCCGGAAACGGGTTGGCCATCGTCGACCAGAACAGACACGACATCGGTCAGATACTGCTCGTCCTGGTCGTTGTCGTCACCGATGCGCCCCAGAGCAACGCCAAGCAGCTTGCCGTCGAATGCATACACGGACGTATTCACCTCGTTGATGATCCTTTGGTCCGGTGTGGCGTCTCGTTCCTCGACGATGGCCGTGATGCCCTGCTCCGAGCGGACGATCCGTCCATACCCGTGCGGATTCGCGATCTTGACGGTGAGAACGGTTGCCGCCGACCCCGTGTCCCGATGGTGGGCCACCAGCCCCGCGAGAGACTCAGGTCTGATCAGAGGCATGTCCCCCGGCACGACAACGACGATGTCTTGCGAACCGCGGAAGCCCCCGAGACCGACCTGGGCCGCGTGACCCGTTCCATTCTGTGGTTCTTGAAGGACGGCAACCGAGCCTTCCCGCAGGCTTGCGACAACTGT
>QMQC01000175.1 GCA_003648875.1 Actinomycetota bacterium | reverse complement strand
CCTGAGCAAGCTCCCCACGCTCCAGTTTGAAATCGGATATCTCGTTATTGCTGCTTCGTGACTGCTTCTGCCCCACCTGAGGTCCCGGAGACCCCGCCACCGCCACTCGAGTCGCCTCCTGATCCGGTGCGCAGGTTTGTGATCTCGAAGTGGTATGTGTTTGCGCTCATCGCTGCGCCGACCACGCTCATCTTGCTCACTATGTCAGGCGTGCTCGGCCCGATCCTGCGCGATGGTCAGTCCCTGTGGCGCATCCCGTATCTCCTCGTTGCGAACACTCCGACGGGCGGAGACATGGGGGCGCATGTTCTCCTGCCCAAGGTGTTGCTCGAGTCCACCTTGGCATCAGGGCGGATCCTCGGGTGGAGCATGGACTGGTATGCCGGTTTCCCCGTTCTCTACTTCTACTTCCCACTGCCTGCGCTCACAACGGTTGCTCTTGACCTGATTCTCCCGTACGGAATCGCGTTCAAGCTCGTGACCATCGTCGGTCTCGTCGCCCTTCCGACTACCTCGTACTTCTTTGTGAGGTACCTCGGATTCACGAGATTCATCGCCACCATCGCTGGCGTGGCAGGGTCGTTGTTCGTCTTCATGGAGAGCTATTCGATATTCGGAGCGAACATCAAATCGACCCTCGCCGGAGAGTTCTCCTTCGGATGGTCATTTGCTCTATCGATCCTCTACATCGGAATGGTCGTTCGCACATACCGCAAGCGACGCAAGATCGACATCTGGGCAGGAATCGTCCTCGGACTCACGGCGCTTTCGCACATCATCACGACCATCGTCGCTGTGGTTGCTGTGCTCCCACTCGTGCTGGCGCCTCTTGCCCTCCTGTTCGTCGATCGTACTCGTGCGCGTGAATCCGGAGCCGGTGCCCTCGGGGTCATGTCAACGTGGGTCATCGGGTTTGGTATCTCTGCTTTCTGGTCGCTTGCGCTCGGCGTGAATGTGCTCACAGGGATGACTTCCGACATGGGTTGGGCGCCGGTGAAGACCATCGTTGGGAATTACCAGAATCCTGGATCACCGATTCCTGGCGAACTCGTTCCCGTACTTGTGATCGGACTCATCGCGATGGTGTGGACAGCGTTGCGGAGGGACCATGTGGGTATCGCCATCTGGTTGACGCTGTTTCCTCTCGGCGGCTACTTTCTCATCGCCTATTTCGAGTTGACGGTTCTGTACAACGCACGGCTTCTTCCGTACTGGTACTTCGGGCTGTTCGTCTTCGCCGGAATCGCCATTGCGCTTCTCGCCTCGACCATCGGGAGACAGTTTGCGAATCGTCATCAGGCGACCCTCGTGGCTGGAACGGTTGCTGTTGTGCTCATGGTCGGTGCGGCGGGCCTTTCCATGCACGATCTTCCCGGATGGGTGAAGTGGAACTACGAGGGGTACGAGGGCAAACAGGTGTGGCCCGAGTACGAGAACCTCATGCAAACGATGGACGAACTCCCGGACGGCCGCGTCATGTGGGAAGCCAACTCGGAGATGAACAAGTACGGCACCCCGATGGCGTTGATGCTGATCCCATACTGGTCAGAAGGCCACCCTTCGATGGAGGGAGTCTTCTTCGAAAGTTCGCTCACCACGCCTTTCCATTTCCTGAACGCTTCCGAGGTCTCGAGGAGTCCGTCGAACCCGGTGCGTGGGCTCAACTATCGCGGGATGGACTTCGACAGGGGCTCCAAGCACTTGGCCGTCTATGACGTCGACTACTACGTCTCTTTCACAGAGGATGCACGCCTCGCGGCCGAGCAGTATGGCCTGGAAGTACTCGCGCTAGCTGAGCCGTGGACGGTCTTTGCCCTCCCTGATGCAGATCGCATCGACGTCGCATCGATGGAACCGGTCGTGTGGGCAGGAGAGGAGGGCTTTGTCGAAGCTGCGCTCGAGTGGTATGACGATGTCGACAATCTGGACGCATGGCTTGTCGAAGATGGTCCCGCCGACTGGCGCCGGGTGACGTCGGTGGAGGAGCGTCTCGTGGACCAGAGGCCGTATTCGGGTGGCGGTATTGTGACGATCACGACGTTCGAGGACCACGAGGTGTCGTTTACCACGACCGCGGTTGGTCGACCTCACCTCATCAAGGTCTCCTACTTCCCGAACTGGACGGTTGAGGGTGCCGGTGCTGTCTATCGGGTCGCGCCTTCGCTGATGTTGGTGGTTCCGACACAGAGCGACGTAACCCTTCAGTTCACGAACCGATGGGTCGAAAACTTGGGCATGACACTGACAGCGGTCACGGTGCTCGGCCTGGGTGGTTACGGCATCGTGTCGTATGGACGGCGCAAGAAAGCGAACGCGTGAAGAAATACCTCAAGACTTTTGCAAACCGTGAGTCGCTGAATCAGGCCATCAAGGTTGGCATCGTCGGTGTGTTCAACACCGTTGTTTCCTTCAGCCTGTTCAACGTGTTCAGGGTCATGGGCGCTTCACCCCAGTGGTCTCTTGCGATCTCGTTTGCCCTTACAACCTTCATGTCCTCTCTGATCAACCGCCGGTGCACGTTTGAACTCACGGACGACAGGGTCTCAGGTAGGGGGGCAGCATCATTCTTCGGTGTGAACATCCTTGCCTACGCAGTCTCGGCCGGGATCATGGCCGTTTCCCAGGGCTGGTTCGGTCCACTCTCACGACTCGGCGAGAACTTCGTTCTCATTATCGCCGCCGGTCTGCTGATCCTCCCCACACTCGCCGGATATCGAGACATCGTCTTCGGAAGGGCGTTGGAGGACCAGGCAGAACCGGCTCTCTCGACAGGCGGTCGTCGGTAGGAGCTCGTCGGTTCCTCCTCAGCAGCCGTCGAGGTAGGTGCAGCCGTTGGCTTCCAGATACTTTGCCCACTCCTCGGCGTACTGGGCCCTCAGTGTGCCCGCCGCCTCGGCTTCTTCGACCGTCTCCCAGGACCCGAAGCCGAAGTCTTCAACGTCTGGATGGTTGGCTGCCATCCACTCGTCGAACGGATCGGATACGTGTTTGAAGTCGGGAGATCCGTTGCTGACCCGAAGACTGACGATCCCGTCTGCGCCGATGGTCATTTCGACGATTGCCGGGACAGGCGTTGCGTCAACCGCCTGGACGAGAACGTCGTAATTGGCACCAATGCAGCGGAAGTGCCGTTGCTCGGAGTTTTCACCTGCTGGAACACACCCGTCCGTCTCAAGCCTGGTTCCCTGTGCCGCATTCCAGATGTTGACCATGCGCTCCTCCACCAGCGTGGAGGTGCCAGTGAAGTTCCTGTACAACGTGGGGTCAGGTGCAAAGAGAGCCATCACCGCATCGATGTCGCCCGCATTGAACGCGTCATACCAGGCATTCGCGACCGCCACCGCCTCAGATGGAGTTGGAATCGGTGCAGGAGCAGCCTCGGTGGCAACGGTTGTTGGTGGTGTGGTTGCGGGTGGCAGATCCGATGCGCCGCCGTTCGAGAGCAGCACGACGGCGCTCACGATGAGTACGAGCACGAACGCTGCTGCGGCGATGAGTACCCCTGTGCGGCCTTGCTTCTTTGGCGTTGGTGGTTGTGTAGGTGGTCTCTGTTGTGTCTGCATGTCCGGTTCTCTCCCGTCGACTGCTGAGAGGGGAACCGTGGACACAGTGGCCCATGCAGGCTGGATGCCTGGCGCCCTTGCGGGATCGAGCGATGCGTATCGTTCGAACAGGTCGATGGTCACTGTTCACCCCCTTCGTTTGCGTAGCCGGGACGTACCCCATGCAGCGGGCTCGCTGGGACGGAGAGCATGCGTGCAAGGTTCTTTCGTATTCGGACGAGGCGGGACTCGACGCTCTTGGGCGACATGCCGACAACGACGGCGATGTCCTTGATCGATAGTTCCTCCCACGTGCGGAGTCTGAGGAGTTCCTGATCGATCGGCTTGAGCCTTGACACTGCGGCGAGGAGTTCGGTGTCCTCGAGGTTGCGAACGACCTGGACATCGGAGCCGGCTTCGTCCGATGGGGGCATGGAGGAGACCTTCTTCCAGAGGCGTTGTCTGCGATTGGAGGAGCGGTTCGTGTTCCGCACGACGTTCTTGCCGATGCCGTAGAGCCACGGGAGCTGTTCTTCCGGATTCGGAGACTGTTGCATCTTCCTCCATGCCACGGTGAACACCTCCGCTACGGCATCGTCGACGTCATCCCTCATGACACGCCGCACCACATACGACCAGATCGCATCACGATGTGTCGTGTACATGTACTCGAAGCGTGCATCGTCGGGTTGGGGCCGCACTCGAATCTCCATTTGTGTCTTCACCAAATCTATGTCCCGATGTCACGAGATGCTGCAGAATCTTTTCGATTCGCCGTGGCGCGGGGGAATGCGTCGAGCCGGACATAAGAGACCGAGGGTGCCCAGCGATCGGGAGCACCACGACATAGGTACGGGACATACCCGCAGGATCCTCGGCCCGAACCGGGGATCCTGTCGTTAGAGCGAACGGCGAATTCGCCAAACGCCCTTGAGCGTTCGAGGCACCCGCTTGACGAGGTTTGATTTGGTTTCGCGGAGTTCCTCGACAGAGGCCGGTAGCTCGGTGATCTGATAGCCGGCTCGCTCGGCCCGAACGACCAGTTCGGTGTCGAAGAGGTCGGTTGTCGATATCACGCTCGGCGCGATGTCGTCGACGAGGGTCTTGCTGACCAGCTTCATTCCGTGAGTATCTGAAACACCGGAAGACAGGGCGAACCTGAGAATTTGATTGAATGTCCAT
>QMQC01000174.1 GCA_003648875.1 Actinomycetota bacterium | reverse complement strand
GTTTGCCGTACGCGGACGCAGCGAAGGATGCTGCACCTTCGTGCCTGATGCCGATGAAGCGAAGATCTCCTGCGAGCTCCGCGGCTCGCAGCGCGTCAGCGAACCCGAGATTCGAGTGTCCGACCATGCCGAAGACCGAATCGACGCCACCTTCGACGAGACGGTCAACAAGCTGTGTCATGAGGGTCTCGTCATGCTCTTCAGGTTCACGAACAGCGACGTAGACGCCGTCCGATCGCACTTCGACGTCATACGAGTCGACCCTGTCATCGAACGGGCCGGGAGTCTCGCCGCTGACCGGGTCGTATTCCCACCCATGCCACGGACAGATCAGCCAGCAGTCCTCGAGGAGGCCCTCTCCCAACGGGCCTCCCTGGTGTGGGCATCGGTTTGCAATGGCACCCCAGGTCTGCTCGGTTCGCGAAAGTGCAACAGCGTGATGACCAGCCTGAACAACGGTGACCTCCCCGATGTCGATCATGTCAGGCGCCCCAACCCGAAACCAAGTCAACTCTCTCGTCATGTCATCTTCCCATCATCCGTTATGTCGCATCTGTCATCTGTCATCTGTGCTACTCCATCGTTATGGAGACGAACGCACCGTCGAGCGGCTTCTCGTTGCCGTCGAGCGTACCGACAAACAGAACAGCGGTTCCCAACGGACCCTCCTCGATCATCGATGTGAACGATTGCCATGTGTCGTGGTAGCCATCGACAGAAACCGATCTGTCAACAACAGCGTTGTCCGACTCGATCACCTGCACGCGTACCGCCAGCAGTCCGGGCTCGACATAGCCATCGACGACTGTGGGGTAGGGCGCTGGGCCCGGAGTCGGCGAGATGATCACGACGGAACCGCTCTTGGTGACACCCACCGGAGTTGCGGTTGTGTCTGCTCGGGTGATGTCTATCACGAGGGTCGCGGGCGACGTGGTGGTGAACGCTCGTGCTTGGATCGGGATCTCATCAGCACCGTGGATGTCGATGAACATGAATCCGTCCTGATCCCGGACGACGAATACCGAGCTGACGAGAGAGCCTTCAACCAGAGTGTCTGCAACAGCGGATGCCTCAACCTCAGCGGGCAGTCCTGCTCGGACGATGCCTGCATATGAAATGACCGAGACTGCCGAAGGGCCCAAGGTTGTTGCTGGAGCGTCGGACACAGACCCGAAGGCCACCGTCAACCGTTCGCAGGTACCGGAGGGGTCCCAACGGATCTGGGACACCGATGTCGCATCTCCCTCATCGTCGCCAAGAGCAGCGATGAGTCCGTCGGGGCCGAACGGCAGGTCTCCCGAAAGGCAGATCTCGTTGCTTGGCGCTCGCGTCGTGGTGGTGTCCGGTACCAATGTCGTCGTCGAGCCAGGAGTCTCGGACGATGCGGAACACCCCACAGAGATCAGACCCATCATGGCGATCACAGCCGTCAAACGCATGTTGCGACCTTACCCAAGGCACCGAGTACCGAGCGACTTCACAAATGGTCGGGTAAACCCGGCAATTGGTGTCGACCGAGAAGGACGTGCGTGAAGAACGACACCCAATCGAAGATGACAAGCGGATATCGTACGTTCCTGATCGTCTGGATGGGCCAGGTCGTATCGATCGTCGGCAGTGGTCTCACCTGGTTCGGTATCAGCATCTGGGTGTTCCTCGAGACAGGATCGGTGACCCAACTCGCAGTGATCCTCCTTTCCAGCCAACTGCCCCGGATCGTGCTGTCTCCGATCGCAGGCACATACGTCGATCGATGGGACCGACGGTGGGCCATGATCCTTGCCGATGCGGGCGCAGGTGCCGGCACCCTCGTGATGGTCGCCCTCTACCTCACCGATAATCTCTCACTGCCCGCACTGGCAACGATCGCGGCTGTCTCGGGTGCGTTCCAGGCGTTCCAGTTCCCCGCATACCAGGCAGCGACCTCCCTGTTGGTGCCGAAGGAGCGATACTCGCAGGCCTCAGGCATGATTCAGCTCGCCGAGGCCATCGGCAACCTCATCGCGCCAGCACTCGGCGGAATCATGATCGCTGTGGGTGGTCTTGGACTGCTCGTAGCAATAGACATGACAACCTTCTTGTTTGCGGTGGCGACCCTGTTGGCGGTGCGGTTCCCCAAGACGCGGGTGACCGAGGCCGGGGCTGCCTCCAAGGGCTCCGTGTGGCATGAGACCGCGTATGGTTTCAAATACATCTATGACCGCAAGGGGCTGTTCGGGCTGTTGATCTACTTTGCAGCCGTCAACCTCGCATTCGGTGCGATCTCTCCGTTGATCACGGCATATCTTC
This sequence comes from Actinomycetota bacterium, assembly GCA_003648875.1. Taxonomy (GTDB): domain Bacteria; phylum Actinomycetota; class Acidimicrobiia; order Spongiisociales; family UBA5794; genus B3-G11. The sequence goes on along the minus strand of QMQC01000174.1, from coordinate 2,468 downwards.
TCTCGATAACCACAGCAGCCACAATGGGCGCGCTGTTCTCCCTCGGGGCGACAGGAATGATCGTTGGTTCGGTTCTCGCGTCGACATGGCGCGGCGTCCGGCGCTAGGTGCCCGCGATACTCGCACTCGGCGCAGTGCTCGGTGCCGCAGTGAGAGCTGTGGGAATGGCCACGAGCCTCCCGCTCATCGTCATGGGGATCCTGGGTTGCCATGTTCATCGTCCCGTTGGCCGGCGCATTCAGTCAGGCGATCTGGATGGCGAAGGTCGAACCGGACATACAGGGTCGCGTCTTCGCCGTGCGTTCCACGGTCTCATCTGCAGCTATCCCGATCAGCCTCCTTGCGGTGGGACCGCTCGCCGACCGTGTCTTCGTGCCGCTGATGACGGGCACGTCCACGTTCGGGCTTTGGCTTCAAGGCATATTCGGGAGTGGAGAGGCGAGCGCATACGGCATGTTCTTCGCTGCGGTCGGTGTCTTCGTCATCGTGTCGTCCGCTGTCGCATGGCTCGTCGGGCCGATTCGTCACCTTGAGCGAGACATACCCGACGCGGTCGGTCGTCCGACGGCGCGGCCACGGACGATGGCACCGTTCCGGAGCTTGCACCGGCGTGATAGCTTTGCTCGATGCCCCTTCCAGTACCGGACCCCGGCCTCGCCCTCAGGATCCTCAAAGGCGACGAACCCGCTGAAGAACTCCTTGGTTGGGCAAGTGAGCTTCGTGACGAAGGGCGTGGGCGAACGATCACGTATTCGCGCAAGGTGTTCATCCCCATCACAACACTGTGTCGCGATACATGCACCTACTGCACGTTCGTGAAGCCGCCGGGTGCAGGTGGCGAATACTTGACACCCCAAGATGTTCTTGCGATAGCCACGGCCGGTGACGAACTTGACTGCACTGAGGCCCTGCTGACGCTCGGCGACATGCCAGAGGCCAAATGGCCCCAGGCGAGAGACTTCCTCGACACCCAGCAGGCTGACTCAACGATCGACTATGTCGTCCAGATGTCTGAACTCATCAGAGCAGAGACAAGGCTCTTTCCACATGCCAATCCCGGGATCATGGACGAAGATGAAATCGCTCGACTCCGCCCATCGAACGTGTCGATGGGTCTCATGCTCGAGAACATCTCGGACAGACTCACGGAACCGGGCATGCCCCATCACAACTGCCCGGACAAGGTGCCTTCGGTCAGAGTGGATACGATCAGGGCTGCCGGCCGCCAGAACGTCCCTTTCACGTCCGGGATCCTCGTTGGCATCGGCGAAACACCCAAGGAGGTCGTCGACAGCTTGTTCGCCCTTGCAGATCTCCAGACCGAAAACGGTCACATCCAGGAATTCATCATTCAGAACTTCAGGGCAAAGGCGAACACGCGCATGCGGTTCTCTCCCGAACCAGATACCCCATATTTCGTACGGGTTGTAGCACTTGCAAGGTGGATCCTCGGCCCCGAAGCCAATCTGCAGGTTCCACCGAATCTCACTGATGACTTCTCCGTATATCTCGACGCAGGTATCAACGATTGGGGAGGTGTCAGCCCCTTGACGATCGACTGGGTCAACCCCGAGGCCCCGTGGCCACACCTCGACGAGTTGGAGCGGGTCACCGTTTCACACGGATTCGAATTGCGACCCCGTCTCCCCGTTTATCCCGAGTACGTCACCGAAGAGTGGATCGATGCCGGATTGCTGTCCTCGGTCGTCACTCGATCGGATGCAAACGGGTACGCTGCGATTCCGAGACGAACTCCAGCGCAATGACCACGATCACATTCCTTCAGACCCGACCCGCCGATGCTGTCAACGAGATCTGGGCATCGACGCGTCGGCGTGAGGGAACCCTCGTGGTTGAGGTGCCCCACCCGACGTCTGCCGACGTCGACGAAGCACAAAAGGGCGGACTCCTTCTTGCTGGGGGAGAAGAGGGTGTCCATACCTCTGCCTACGTGCTTGCGCCGTTGGACATCAAGGCTCTCAGAAGAGGGACCGTTGCCGGGTGGCGGATCACCGTTGTCCACGAAGGCACCTCGATGGAAATCCTCGACGCCCTCACGTTCACGCGCGCCGCCTTCCTCAGGACCCCTCGGTCCCGGGTTCGAGAGGCTGCGGCGTTGGCCAACCTGCCGGGAGCTGAAGCCTCTGTCTCGACGTTCGTTGACACAGTTCACGACGCCGTTGTTGCCGTCTCCGATGGCGCAACCGACCTGCTTCTTCGGGACTGGGACATCGAGCGAATCGGTGAGCTGCGTGACGCGTTGGAACGCGGGCAGCTCGTTGAGCGCACCGCCTTCCCGATCGACATCGAATACGACGAAGCCGCAGAAGAACTCGAGGCTGGCGCGTTCTCTGCCTACCTCAACCAGATCGACGGTCGCGGCCGTGCCAGGCCGCGCGGCGAATGGGCTCCGGGCAGGGAGGTCTCGACACCCGAATCTGATACACGCATCTCGGCCGGGTGGCCTG
>QMQC01000173.1 GCA_003648875.1 Actinomycetota bacterium | reverse complement strand
TGTCGAGCTCTCCGAGCCCTCTGCTGATGAAGGGCATCTCGACGCCGAGTGCGAGAGACATACCGATCGCCACCAAGGCATTCGACACGTTGAACGCTCCGACAAGTGGCAGGACGACACGCACGGAACCCTCAGGGGTTGATGCTGTGAAGGACGTCCCCAGGGGGCTTGCCATCAAGTCGGTTGCACGGATATCTGCTTCATCGTCGAGGGACACCCTTGTGGTTGGCACGTTTGAAGTCGCCTCGAGGCGTTCACCCCACGGATCGCCTGTGTTTATCACCGCCGCCTCGGTCACGCTCGATGCAAAGAGTCGCCGTTTCACTTCGAAGTAGGCCTCCATGTCTCCGTGGAAATCCAGATGATCCTGGGATAGGTTCGTGAACCCGACAACGGAGAAACGAATCGCGTCAGATCGGCGCAGCTCAATGGCGTGGGAGGACACCTCCATGAGGACGGTGTGAACCCCATCATCTCTCATCTTTGCGAGAATTCGCTGGAGATCGGTCGCCTCGGGCGTTGTCCTGGCAATCATCAAGGGAACGCCGTTGATCCGAGCGCCGAGGGTCCCGATGATCCCGACCGGTATCCCTGCCGAAACCATGATCGCTTCGATCATGTGGGTAACAGTCGTCTTGCCGTTCGTACCGGTGACTCCGGCAATGGCCATCGACGCGTCCGGGATGCCAAATACTGCTCGAGCCGCCCAGGGCATTGCGTCCCTGGAACTCTCCACAACGATCTGGGGCAACGAATCGCCCTGTCGCTGCTCGACGAGAAGTGCAGACGAACCGTGCTCGATAGCAGCGTCGACGAAGTCGTGGCCGTCGTATCGCTCGCCCGGAATCGCTACGAAGAGACAACCCTCGCCTGCCTGGCGTGAGTCGTGGGTGATGTCGGACACCAAGACGTCGCCTCCGATGACCGCGACGACGCCCGGTGTGAGGCCGGCGATCTGGCTGAGCGATACACCCATGCCGGACATTTCAGTCCCGATCTGGAGCTACGCCGAGCTGGTGGAGAGCGTTCTGGGCAACTTCTGCGAATACTGGGGCTGCGGACGCTCCGCCCAGGGACAGGTCGGTACCATCTTCGAGAGACCCGTTGGGCGAGTCGAGAACCACGATGACGATCACCTGCGGGTTGTTGAGTGGAGCCATGCCGATGAACGACGCTGTGGTGTCATCCGAGTATGCCTCGGTCTCGACATCGAACTTCTGGCTCGTGCCTGTCTTGCCACCCGAGGTGTAGTCGTCCATGCGCGCCCTTCGCCCGGTCCCATTGTCGGATTCGACCACGCGACCAAGGAGACGACGCATCTCGGCGGCGGTCTCGGAGGAAAGAACACGCCTTGTGCGCGGGCTGGTGCTGATCCTGTCGCCGTCCGGCTTGATGATCTCCTCGACAAGATACGGCTCCGTCCAGATGCCGTCATTTGCGATCGTTGCGTAGACCGCGGCCATCTGTAGGGCGCTCGTATGCACCGCATATCCGATCGCTATGGACGAACCACTGGTTGCGTTCCAGCTCGAGCTTGGTTCCAATTTGCCGTGGCTCTCACCGGCAACGTCAAGTCCTGCCGGTCGCCCGAGACCGAACGCGGTGAGATAGTCGTAGTGGAGATCGTTTCCCAGCCGTCTCTGGATCTCGATGGTGCCAACGTTTGAAGATCGCATGATCACGTCTTCAACGGGCATCCAGGCAGGATTGGTTCCGTGATCCGAGTAGTCGAATTCACCAACAGTCACCGACCTGGGAGTGTCGATGGGAGTCTCGGATGTTACGACGCCCTGATCTATGGCTGCGGCAATGGTGATCGTCTTGAGCGTCGATCCCGGCTCGTACACGTCGGCGACCGCTCGATTGCGCAGCACGCCTGGCGTGACCTCGGAGCGGTCATTGAGATCAAGCCCTGGCCAACTCGCCATGGCAAGGATCTCACCGGTTCCAGGGACAAGCACGACCACAGAACCGCCCACGGCATTTGTCGTCTGAATCGCTTTGCGGAGCGCCTGTTGGGCAGCGAACTGAATCTCGCGGTCGATGGTTGTGACGATGTCGCTGCCCGCTACAGCTTCCTCGACGCGGATCTCACCTTGGGGAATCGCTCTCCCCGCCGGATCAACCTCGACGATGATCTGACCCGGCTCACCTTCGAGCTCCGAGTCGAAAGTCGCCTCGAGTCCCTCTAGCCCCGATCCGTCGTCAAATCGAACGAGGCCGATCACTTGCGCTGCGACCGAGCCGGCCGGATACACGCGGAGAGGTTGGTCCCTGTAGAAGACACCCGAGATGTCGGCTTCGTCAACAGCAGATTCGATGAGGTCCTTGGTCCTCGAGTCGACCCGCATGGCGATCTCTGCGTATCGTCGTCCATTCTCCTGCCCTTCGACAAATTCAGTCACGAGATCTTCGTACGACTTCTCCGAGAAGGGCGCCAGGACGCTCGCCGCGCCATGGGGATCGTCGATCAGCATGGGATCAACGAGGATGTTGAAGCCGTCGATCGTCATCGCCAACTCGATTCCGTCCCTGTCGTAGATCGTGCCGCGCATTGGCTCGATCGCCCGTTTCCTGATCCGCTGGTCGAACCCGTACTCAGCGTTCGCAAGTGCCTGGCTTCCCTGCAGATCGAAGAGTCGGTACCCGATGCCTCCCCAAGCAAGCGTGAAGACGAGGCCGACGAGCAGCAGCCGAAAATCCCCTCTCTTCCAGACTCGGGCGTTCACGCCTTGCCTGTCACGGACCACCACCGGTCAGAGCCCTGACGGGTGATTCGGGCTCGCTGACCTGCGAATTCGTTGCGAGCCTGTCGACAACGAGCGCGATCCGTTCCTGTGGATGGACAAGTCCGATTCGCTGTGCCTCCGTTGCGATTCTCAAGGGATCCTGGAGCCCAGCGAGGTCGTACCGAAGATCGAGCTGTCGAGATTGCTCGACCCTGATCTCGGAACCGAGGCGATCGAGCTCGAAGGCCGTTTGGTCGAGGGAGATATGCAAATAGATCATCGAGAAGAACACAGCAACCACCGCGGCCACAAAGAATATGAACGGGAGTATCCGAGGTCCTGCGACCCGCATCTGATCACCGGTGGCGGTGGCGGATCTGCGGGTTCCGTAGTGGATGGCCTGGGCTGTCATTGGATCCGTTCTCCGCAGCGCAGCACGGCACTGCGTGATCGCGGGTTGCTCTCGATTTCGGCCGCGGACGGTCGCACAGCCTTGCGTGTAAGGATCTTGAAATCCGGATCTGCCCCACATACACACACCGGCAGCCCTGGAGGACAAACGCATGTCCTTGCGCGATCAACGAATGCCCGCTTGACGATGCGATCCTCGAGTGAGTGGTAGGCCATCACGACGATCCGACCTCCCTTGGCAAGCCTGTCGAAAGCCGCGCCCATGAGCGTCGCGAGCCCTGCAAGTTCATCGTTGACGGCGATTCTGATCGCCTGGAATACTTTCCGTGCCGGATGGCCTCCACGTCGATATGCCGCGGGCACCGCACCAGCGATGCACGAGGCGAGGTCAGTGGTTTCGTGAAATGGCCTCTGTTGGACGATCGCCTCCGCGATGCGCCGAGCGTGATGCTCCTCGCCATAACGCTTGAAGATCGATGCGAGCTCGCGTTCGTCTGCAGTATTGACAAGATCGGCTGCACTTCGATCGGCGTCGGGACCCATCCGCATGTCGAGCGGACCTGATCGGTGATACGAGAAGCCGCGAACATCCGTGTCGAGCTGGTGGGACGACACACCGAGATCCAGGAGAATGCCCTCGACTCGATCGGGGACTCCTCCTCGGCCAAAGATCCCACCGATGTTGCGGAAGTTGGCCTCTGTGACCATGAGACGCGGATCATCCGGCACTTCATCGATGGCGTCAGGGTCACGGTCGATTCCGACGACACGGACGTCCGGATATCGCTCAAGGAGTGCACGGCTGTGTCCTCCCCCACCATACGTGCAGTCGACGATCCATCCCAGGGCTGCCGGCTCCAGCCAGGACAACACCTCTTGGACCATCACAGGAGTGTGGTAGATCTGGTCGCGTGGTGTGGGCTGATCCATGGTCAGCCCCCCGGAGCGCTGGCGCCAAAGAGGAAGCGGGCGGAGTAAGGGGCCTTCCCAATGGCATCCGGGGGACTGACCGTGAGCCAGCCCACAACGAACCTTCGATCTGTTTCCCTGTCATATTCCTTCCTCCGTGAGCACCTCCTCGATCGCGGCGTAGTACTCGTCTGCCTCGGCAGCGACGGTCTCCCATGTCGCCGAATCCCAGATCTCGACACGATCAGCGACTCCAACAACGGTCACGTCCTTCGACAATCCTGCGTAGATCCTCAAGGACTCTGGGATCTGGCATCGACCCGTCGTGTCGAGTGATTGGTTCGACGCAGATGCAAAGAACGATCGGGAGTAGTTCCGCGCACGACGATCGGTTCTTGGAAGCTTGAGTACACGCTGAACCTCCTCGTCCCATCGATCCATCGGGAACACGAAGAGACACCGCTCCTGACCCTTTGTCACGACGCATCCATCCTCGAGTCCCGTGCGAAACTTGGAGGGCATCACTACCCGTCCCTTCTCGTCGAGTGAATGGCTGTATTCGCCGAGGAACATGTTTCGGTCTCTCCATCATGACGGGATGTCTCCCACAAGGCCCCACTATGGCCCACTCTGTGACACTTGTCAACACAAGGACACCCCTGCGTGCCCTGACGGGCAACACTCTGCTGGCCGTCCCTCCCGGGAATCTGACGACGGACGACAGG
>QMQC01000172.1 GCA_003648875.1 Actinomycetota bacterium | reverse complement strand
CACTCCACACAGTGGTGAAAGCGTCCGAGCGGATGATCTCAGTGGAGACACCCGCAATCAGATCCCTGACTCCGATCGTCAGTGGGGCCGCTATGAACGCGATGCCGTCCGGAAGTGTCTCTGCGATCACTTCGGCGACCTCATGGGACTCGATCAAGGCGTCCGCTGGCTTGTGCGCCAATGCGAGCGATACGGCGTCGTCACCGGGAAGGGGCTCAAATACTGCGACGAAGCTATCGGCGTCGAGCACGGTTCTCGTCAGCCAACCCGCATGGTTCGCCGCGAGCAGCGCTATGCCGAACAGGACCGCGAGGACGATCGCCACACCCATTCGGGTCGAGCTGCCGGTTGGCGATTGCCCGCCGTCGGACTTGAGATCGTTCACGAGGCGAACTTAGCAGCGCCTGTGCGGCAGCCGGATATCGAGGATTTCGACGACGACGCACGTGATAGCGTTGTCCACAAGTCCACGTGGGAGACACAGCATGGCAGACGAAACCGGCGGTGAACGACCCGAAGACCTGGAATTCAGAGAAGGCGGGCTCTCGCTCGGGTTGATCGTCACCGGAATCGTCGCCGTTGCGGCAGTGATCTTCATCCTCCAGAACAGCGATGACACCCACATGGAGTTCCTGCTCTTCGACGGAACCGTCCCACTGTCACTTGTGATCGTCATCTCGATGGCTCTAGGTGCAGTCCTGGGCTGGTTCGTCGGCTTCATGCGTAGGCGCAAGAAGCGTCAAGACGATTGACGCTTTGCGACAGACCACTAGGCTCCATGAACGAAGCGCTCATCCAGAGCGGTGGAGGGACAGGCCCTGTGAAGCCGCGGCAACCGATGTGTTCGGTGCCAATGCCTGATCGATGAGATGTCAACGAGCGGTGATCCGCTCGAGGCGCGTGAGCGTTTCGAGACGAGAGGAACCGCGATGGCCGACTATATCGACACGTTGAGCAGGCAGGTTGTCGTTTTCGACGGCGCTACAGGCACATGGCTCCAGACACAGGGCCTCACCGCCGACGACTTCGGTGGCCCTGATCTCGAAGGCTGCAACGAGATCCTCAACATCACCCGCCCCGACGTGATCGAGTCCCTCCATCGCTCGTATCTCGATGTCGGAGCGAACGTCGTCGAGACGAACACCTTCGGTGCATTCGGAGTGCCTCTCGGCGAATACGACCTCGAAGCGAGGACCTACGAGATTGCCGCAGCAGGTGCAGCCATCGCCAGACGGGTTGCTGATGGATACAGTGACAGGTTCGTTGCTGGATCCATCGGGCCGGGGACGAAGTTCCCGACCCTCGGGCAGATCACCTATGCAGAGCTTCGCGACCAGTACGAGATCGAGGCTGCAGGGCTCATCGATGGAGGAGCAGATCTGCTCATCATCGAGACACAGTTCGACCTTCTCTCGGTGAAGGCCGCGATCAATGGCGCACGGCGCGCCATGCGATCATCCGGGCGCGACCTACCGCTCCAGACACAGGTAACCATCGAGTTGACCGGCCGCATGTTGCCCGGAACCGAGATCGGTGCAGCGCTTGCCGCCATCGAAGCACTCGGTACAGATGTGATAGGCATCAATTGCGCCACCGGGCCAGCCGAGATGTACGAGCCGATCCGTTTGCTCTCGCGCCACGCAAAGGTGCCGATATCGGTGATACCGAATGCAGGCCTTCCGTCGGTCGTCGACGGTGAGATGCGCTATGACCTCGGCGCGTCAGAAGTCGCCAGGCATCTATCGACATTCGTCGAGGAATACGGTGTGAGCGTGGTGGGAGGATGCTGTGGTACAACGCCGGAGTACATCGCCACCCTGGTCGCCGCCGTCGGTCACCGCGCTCCGGCCAGGAGGCATCCGTCAACAATACCTGCGGTCACGTCTACCTACTCCGCGGTGCCGCTTCACCAGGACACGTCGTTTCTCATCATCGGAGAGCGAACCAATGCGAACGGGTCGAGGGCCTTCAAGGACGCGATGCTCGCCGGAGACATCGATGCGTGTGTCGGCATTGCAGAGAGTCAGGTCGCAGAAGGTGGGCACTTGGTCGATCTGTGCGTCGACTATGTGGGAAGGGACGGCGCCACGGACATGGCACGTATCGCGCAACGGTTCTCGACCGACATCGCCGCGCCGGTCGTCATCGATTCAACCGAACCTGAAGTCATGCAGGCAGCCCTCGAGCAACTCGGTGGACGATGCGTGCTCAACTCTGCGAATCTCGAGTCCGGCGATGCACCCGGTTCCCGTCTTGACAGGGTGTTCTCTCTCGCCAAGGAGCACGGAGCAGCCGTGATCTGCCTGCTCATCGACGAGAGGGGCCAGGCCCGTGATCTCGAATGGAAGATGGAAATTGCTCATCGCCTGTTTGACATCGCGACCAAGCAATACGGACTCGAGGCAGAGGACCTCATCTTCGATCCGTTGACGTTCCCTCTGTCGACAGGCGACGACGATCTCAGACGCGACGCCATTGAGACCATCGAAGCGATCAAGCGAATCAAGTCCGAGATCCCCGGCGCGAGCACCGTGCTCGGTGTCTCGAACGTGTCGTTCGGTCTCAGACCGGCCGCAAGACGGGTGCTCAACTCCGTGTTCCTTCACGAGTGTCTTGAGGCTGGGCTCGACGCGGCCATCATCCATGCCGGGAAGATCACACCTCTCTCTTCCATCGAGAAAGAGCACCTCGAGGCATGCAACGACCTGGTCTATGACAGGCGTACCGATGACTACGACCCACTCGAGGTGCTACTGAAAGCGTTCGAGACGGTCACCGAAGCCCGCACCGCGACAGATCCATTCGAGGGCTTGTCGGTCATGGAACGCCTTGAGAAGAGGATCATCGCTGGCAATGCCGTCGGCCTCGAAGACGATCTCGACGAGGCGCTCGATTCAATGGACGCACTGACGATCATCAACGACGTCCTGCTTTCTGGCATGAAGATCGTGGGAGAGCTCTTCGGAGCAGGAGAGATGCAGCTCCCCTTCGTCCTGCGATCCGCCCAGACGATGAAGGCGTCGGTTCGTCATCTCGAGCCTCATCTGGACAAGACCGAATCAGCAGATCGCGGCAGCATCGTGCTTGCAACAGTTTCAGGCGATGTTCACGACATCGGCAAGAACCTCGTGGACATCATCCTCACGAACAATGGTTATCGCGTCCACAACCTCGGCATCAAGGTCTCGATCGCTGAGATGATCGAGGCACTCCTGGAGCACGGAGCCGACGCCATCGGAATGAGTGGTCTGCTTGTCAAGAGCACACTGGTCATGCGTGAGAACCTCGATGAACTTGCCCGAAGAGGTCTCGATGACGTGCCTGTTCTTCTCGGGGGTGCTGCGCTGACGCGCGCATACGTCGAAGATGACCTTGCTCGGTGGCGCTCCGGTCCTGTGATCTATGGCAAGGATGCGTTCGCAGGTCTCGATGCAATGGAGTGGATCACCGGTCGAGGCGACGAGCCGACGTCACCGAGACGTGTGCTGCCTGACATCGGTCGCGAGGGAACGGATCACGGGCCCGCTCCCGAGCGATCTCCAGAGGTGATGGAGGACAACCGGATTCCTGACCCACCGTTCCTCGGATCGCGCGTGGTCAAGGGAATCGAACTCGATGAGATCGCAAAGTTTCTCAACACCACCGCTCTCTTTCGCAACCAATGGCAGTTTCGACCCGAGACCGGAGAGACGGACAAGAAGTTCAAGGAACGCCTCGCACCCGAGCTTCGGCGTGCGCTCGCGGCGGCACGTGCAGAAGACCTCCTCCAACCCCAGGTCGTGTATGGCTACTTCCCCGCCAACAGTCGCGGTGATGAGCTCATCGTGTGGGCAGACCGGGCTCGCTCACAGGAGCTTGCACGGTTCCGATTCCCGAGACAGTCCGGCCCACCATGGCTGTGTATTGCCGACTACTTTCACCCGGTCGGTTCTGGCCCGACCGATGTTGCGGCATTTCACATCGTCACGATGGGCTCGGCGGTCTCTGAGCAGGCTGCCAGGCTCTTCGCCGAGGACAGATATGAGGAGTACTTGAAGCTCCACGGATTGGGTGTCGAGATGACCGAAGCCCTCGCCGAGTACTGGCACGCAAGGGTACGCGAGGAACTCGGTATCGCACAGGAGGACGACGCGACGATCCGGGGTCTCTTCAGACAGCGTTATCGCGGCGGCCGATACTCATGGGGCTACCCGGCTTGTCCAGATCTTGAGGACAACCTCACCGTTGCAGACCTTCTCGGAGCAGATCGCGTCGGGATCCGGGTCGGGCCAGAGACCGGATTCCAGTACCAGCCTGAGCAGACGACGTCAGCAATCATCTGCCACCATCCTCAGGCGAAGTACTTCATCGCACGCAAACCAAGGGAGCTGAGAGATGCTCAGTGAAGCCTCATCCTTCGTCCATCTGAGCGGAGTCAATCCACCAGACCTCCCGGACGCATCACATCTGCTACTCGACAGGACATGGGGCAACGTTCTCGTGACAGACAACGTGTTCGGAAGAATCAGGGTCTCTCCATATGCCTTTGCTGCGAGGATCGCAGGGCTATCGCGTGGTCGGCGTCACGGCATGTTGCCCCAGAGGCGAAACGCGCAGAATGCGCCGGGCGCGATCCTGATGGGCCTCAGATTCGAGACGATCATCGACGAAGCAGCACTCGCATGGAATCAGGCTGCGCCCGAATGACTGATACCGGTCAGTACTCGTCCAGCCACTCGTCAGCATGCTCAACCATGTACATGCTCACTTCGTGAACGCGATCGAGCACATCACACAGCGAATCCTGTTT
>QMQC01000171.1 GCA_003648875.1 Actinomycetota bacterium | reverse complement strand
ACTGCATCGGGTCGAAAGTACCGGTATCGATGCCAAGAGAGCGGCCACCGACCAGGCCCATCACCCGTCCCTGCAGCCGGGCCTGGGGCGAAGACGCTCGGACCTACGGCATCAGTTCTGCCTCGCAGATGGGCGCGCCGAAATCGTCTCTCACCCTGACGTGATCGAATCCGATTTGGGACAGAGCACCCGCAGCCGCGAGCAAACCAACCGTGCCATGGGTGGCCGCGCTCTTGCTGGTCATCACCACCGTGGGCACATCCAAGTGCTGCACCGCTCGGACAACCACATTGGGCGTGGTCCAGCACGGTGTGTGTGCGAAAAGGGCCTCTACTTGAGCTTCTTTCAACTCCCGGACCTGCCGGTCGACGTCCTCCTTTGAACGTGCAACCTCAGCAAAGCTGAACAGTTCAACCTGCAGGCTGCGAAGATAATTCGCTGCCTCCTCGTGACGCGGTTCAGTCATGGGCCCGAAGTATCCGTCCCACATGTAGTCGCGGTCGTCACCAAAGGTCATCAGACCTATTCTGGGCCTCGCCATCGTCTGGTCCGTCACAGGAACGGCCATACTCAGTTGGTCTGTGGACGTACGCCCACGGGATATTGATCCATGATCTCGGTGACCAGCAGGCTGACATGATCCACCAATCGGGTGACCAGGATCTCGCCCTTTTCGCGAGTGGCCTTGGTTGGATCTCCGATCGAACCGCTGGACTCCTCGAGTCTCTCTGGAAGCGCAAACGTGCCCTCGAAGTGGTACATCTGGCCCGGCTTAGGGGCCATGCCAGGAGCAATCTTCCACTTGGGATCAATCAGCGAGGTGGCGGTGCCCGGCTCAGCCTTGCTCATGTCCACCAGTTCGGGATAGAGATAGAGTGCCACTGAGGTCTCGGATTCGTCGGCGTGCCACATCGGGTCTTCCAGCACATCCTGGTTGTCGCGCAAGAAGTCATACCAGTGCAGCGACAGCACAAAGTGCCCCTCGATACCGAGCTTGTGCACGGCGACAATCGTAGAAGCGACCTGCCCGTGGGCAGACAACAGGATGAACTTGTTGAAGCCGGCGACGGCAGCCCCACGGACGACATCCTCGATCAGCGCGATGTGTGTCTCGAAGCGAAGCGGAATCGTTCCCTTGACACCCCAGTGGTGATAGGGATGGGACCCGTACATCGGACTAGGGAGCACAGTCGCACCGGACTTCTTGGCGATCAACTCACTCATGCCGATCGCATTCAAGGAGTCACTGGCACTGGGGCAATGCGGTCCATGGTTCTCGGTGGAACCAAGGGGTAGGATCGCCACATCGCAGACATTTGTTGCGTATTCGACCACCTCGGCGCTGGGCACTTCATGAAACCACACCGACGATCTTCCATTCTCAGTCATCTCTGTTCCTTTCGCTCATCCGTTCGTTCAATCTTCACCTGGAAGCTGCGCATTGGCCCGTCGCTTCACGGAGGTACCACGCTGAGTTCAGCATCCAGGTTCATCTCGTTTCCGATCTGTACGAGTTCGTCATAGACGGTCGCCGGCAGCGGAATTCCGCAGCGGCGACGCTCCTGTTCCTTGCGATACTCGATTTCTCCCGGCAGCAACATTTCTCTGTCCTTGTCCCACATGGGCGACTGCTTGACGGTCTCGAAGAATTCACCCATGCGGAGCTTCAATTGCTCCTTGTCCATGAAGACCAGGGGATTGACCACGACCATCAGGTGCGCTGTCTTGCTCGGGTCGTCCGGAGAGCGGTACATGCTCTTGAGGTGGTGCTGAAAGCTGCCGCCAGTGATCACGCCGCAGAGGATGTCGACCAGCAGCGCAAGGCCGAAGCCCTTGTGGCCGCCCATCGGCAACAGGAAACCCTCGAAACCTGCGTTTGGATCATTGGTAGGTCGGCCGTCTGCGTCCGTTGCCCAACCCAGAGGAATCTTCTCACCGTCCCGGGCGGCCACCAGCAGTTTCCCACCTGCCACCGTGGACATTGAAATATCGAGGACGAAGGGAAATTCGCCAAAACTGGGCACGGCTACAGCAACAGGGTTGTTGCCGATGATGGGTCCGCTTCCGCCGGGCATCACCATGTTCGGCGCCACATTGGACATGGCAAAGCCGATCATGTCATGTTCGAGGGCCATGCGAGCGTATAGGGATGTAGCACCACAGTGATTGCTGTTGATGATGCCTACGGCAGCGATATTGCCATTCTCAGCCAGCTCGATCGCGCGTGACATTGCAGCCCTGGCGGCGATGTACCCAGGTCCGTTGTCTGCATCAAGTACTTCCAGGCCCGAACCTTCCTTCAGCGTCCGAATGTCGGGCGTTGGGTTCATGGCGCCGGACTGGAAGCGACCGACGTACTCCGGCACTCTCAATACGCCGTGTGAATCTATGCCCCACAGATTCGTCTGCACCAGACACTGCGCCATATGCGTGGCATCAGCCTTGCTGCAACCAGCATGGCGAAATACTCCTGTGACGAATGTCCCAAGGGATTCGGCTGATACGTTGATGGCATGGTCTGTCATGACTGACTCGCTCACTTGTGCATCTTCATCCCGCCCTGCCCTCGAGAGTGAGCGAGCTGACGGAACTCTTGATGATGGCCGCAGCGGAGGTTGATCATCAGGCAATTCGGGATGATCACGATGGAACCGCTGCAAGGCCAAGGGTTTCCCTTACCGCCCGAATAGCATCCGAAGCATCGGTCCCAAAGGCATCGGCGCCGATCTCATCGGCAAAGTCCTGGGTGATCACGGCGCCACCGACAACGATCCTTACGTCATCACGGTCGCTGAAATGATCGATCACAGACCTCATTTCGTCCCTGGTAGTGCTCAGCAAGGCACTCAGGCAGACAACCTCGGCCCCTCTTTCAACAGCCCCTTGAAAGTCATCGATCCCGCAATCCACGCCAAGGTCCTCGACTTCAAAACCGGATCCCTTGAGCATCATGACGACGAGGTTCTTACCGATGTCGTGAACGTCGCCCAGTACGGAGCCGATGCAAACCTTCGCTACCGGTTCATGGCCGGACTTCGCGAGCAAGGGTTCGATGATATCGACTCCTCCCTGCATCGCCCTGGCGGCGACCAACATTTCGGGCACGAATACTTCTCCGGTGGAAAACTGTTCTCCCACTTCGCGTAGCGCCGGAATCATCGTCACGTTGAGCAGCTCGACAACGTCTTCGCCGTCGTCCACGGCCTCGCGCACGATCTCAACCACAACATCTCGCTCGCCAAAGACGATGGCATCGAACAGTTCGTCGTTGATACTCATAAGTGTTTCTCAGGAAGCGTGGCTTCGTGATCTAGACACGTTCATCGTTCCTTGTCTTCACGGTTGTTCCCTTCCTCAGGGTTCCTGGGACGACGATCTCATCAGATTCCGGTGTGTCGGGTCCAAGCAGATCCACGGTGTGTTTGACCATCTCTGTGATTGGCAGGGAGACGGTGGTGAGGTCGTATGCGAGCCACTCTGCCTGAGGCAGTCCGTCGAATCCGGTGACGGAGAGGTCGCCGGGGACGCTGATGCCTTTGGCGCGCAAGCCGTCAATGACGCCGAGGGCGATCTCGTCGGCGGCCACCATGACCGCGTCTGGGAGTCTGGGTTCCTCGATGAGATGGGCCGCTGCATTGAGCCCGGCGCGATAGGTGTACGCGCCTGCCTCGAAATAGCGGCAGAGGACGTCATGGTCACTAAGTGTTCGTACGGCACTCTGGTATCGCTCCTGGTCCGTTGGAGCCGCGGCGACCCCACCAATGAAGATCACACTGCGATGACCGGTGTCGACGAGGTACTCAGCGAGCTTCTCCATGCCTGCTGCATTGTCGGCAACCACAGACGGCGACAGGCCTGTTGCTGCGGGTTGATTGAACGACACGACCGGAACGCCAGAGCTCACGATCCGCTGAATCTGTTGGACGTTGATGGCGCTCGACGCAACCATGACACCGTCCACTTGGTACGACAAGACCGAAGCGATCACGTCGTCGATGTCGTCGGTGCCCGAGAACGTGAACAGCAACAGCTGTTCGCCCGCAGCGGAGAGCTGCGCCGTCAACTCGGTCAGGACATGCTGGTAGTACTCGCCCTCTGATGGCACCACGACCCCGACGATGCGGCTCCGCTGTGATTTCAGTGTCCGCGCCATTGCATTGGGTATGTATGCAAGACGCTCGGCCGCCTCGAGGACTCGAGCCTTCGTTTCAGATGCGACAAGATCGGGCGACGAGAAAGTACGTGCAACGGTTGCCTGGGAAACCCCTGCTGCCAAGGCAACGTCGTGCGAAGTCACCGCGGTCGACTGTTTCCGGTGGTGCCGTCTCTCGTAATCTTCAGATGTTCCCATGTACGCTTCGAGTCGCTGTACATGCATTCTATGACTACGTATGCAGACATGCAAGCTAGACCCTCCAATTCGCTCTCTCATCAGACGGCACCAAAGAGAAACATCTCAGTTGGCATGCGAGATGGTCGCATCGACGAGGCTGGAACGGCGACAGGAGCGGTGACCGAGCCAGCCCACATCACAACTCCGCCAGATACTGCCGGCGCCAACCTTCGGTCGACTCACAGGAGTTGAAGGTGAAGATGTGAACTCCGTCGATGCCCAGGATGGGATCGTCCAGCGCCGATCCGAGCTCTTCGAGCAGCTCGGCAGGGTTGTAGCTGCCCGGTCGCACGAAGCGGCCCACAACCCCCGTGTTCTTGCGAAGGAATCGTATCGAGCCCCCCACACCGATCCGAGCAGAAATCTTCAACAGACGGGTCCGATCAGCCACGCCCGGCATGCCGAGGCTCACGGGCAATGT
>QMQC01000170.1 GCA_003648875.1 Actinomycetota bacterium | reverse complement strand
TAGACGGCATACGGCAGCGAAATGGGATGCGGCCCGGCTCGCCTACCACATCTCCCCATGGACGGCATCTCCCCGAGGGATTCGACCCCTCTCGAGACTGCCGGATCGCGGGCAAGGCGCGGGATGGCCGATCGTGACGATCCCGGCGATGAGGATCTCTGCGGGGATGCCCAGAATGCCGTGCAGATCCCCCAGGGTGTGTGCACCGAGGAATCCGGCGGCAAGGTTCTCGTTCAGAGCTGCGTAGAGGATCGCCATGAGGGACGCACCTGCATCGACCCACCAATATGGAACGTTCCAGTCTTCGGTGCCACCCTTGTCGGGTTCGTCATACCGGTCGATATAGGCTTGCTTGTCCGTGCAGATGACGATGTGGACGGGGGCTCGCGAGATCCAAGAGTCGAATCCCTGCTCCAGATACTCTGCCTCCCCTGCGGCCTCAGCAACGGCTCTGCGTCTACCAGCGTCTGTCACCACGACGAATCGTTGGCCCTGGCTGAAGCCAGCCGATGGAGCGCACACGCCTGCATCGACGATTCGCTCGACAGCGTCGGCTTTGACTGGTTGGTCCGTGTAGTTGCGGACCATACGGCGTCGGCGCACGATGTCGCCAAATTCCATGTTACAGATCCACGTCAGAGGGCATCGATTGCGGCGAGCGCGTCCTCAAGGGCCTGCTTTGCGTCTGCGAAGAACATGAGTGTCGTGTCCTCGTAGAAGAGCGGATTGTCGATACCGGCGAAGCCAGGGGAGAGGCTTCGCTTTACGACGATCGCGGTTCTTGCGTCGTCGACATTGAGAATCGGCATGCCGTAGATCGGACTCGCTTCGTCGGTTCTGGCTGATGGGTTGACGACGTCGTTTGCACCGACGATCAGCACAACGTCCGTCTGTGAGAACTTGGGATTGGCCTGATCGAGGTCAAGGAGAAGGTCATAGGAAACGTCTGCTTCGGCGAGCAGCACGTTCATGTGGCCGGGCATGCGGCCCGCCACGGGATGGATGGCATATGTGACTTCGATGCCGCGGTCTTCGAGCGCGTTCGCGAGGTCCTTCACGGCGTGTTGCGCTTGAGCCACAGCAAGTCCGTACCCGGGGACGATCATGACCCTCTCTGCATATGCGAGAGCGATTGCAGCGTCATCCGCATTTGCTCGGTTGACCGGTTTGGTGCCGATGTCCTCAGCAGTGGCGCCTCCGCCGAACTGCGAGAAGAGGATGCTCGCGATCGAGCGGTTCATTGCCACGGCCATCTCGATGGTGAGGATGAGACCGGCTGCTCCGACGAGCGCACCTCCAACGATGAGCGCCTGGTTGCCGATGACGAATCCTGCCATCGCTGCGGCAATACCGGAGAACGAGTTGAGAAGCGATATGACAACGGGCATGTCTGCGCCACCAATGGGCAGAACCGTCGTGACGCCAAGGATCGCAGCGAGACCGGTGGCGATCCAGTAGGCCGTTGCTGAGTCTGCGAAGATCCCGAACCCGGCTGCAACGACAGCGCCAAGGGCGATAACGGCATTGGTTGTCTGACCGCCCGGTGGGAATACCTGTCTGCTCGGAACGATTCCTTGGAGCTTTCCGAAAGCGATGAAAGACCCGGTGAGCGTGATGGCCCCGATGACGAGCGAGAGCGACGTCGTGACTGCCGTCTCGGTTGGCATGACTGCATGGGAACCAACGACGGCTGCAGCTGCGACGAGAGCGGAAGCCCCACCGCCGAATCCGTTGAATGCAGCAACGAGCTGTGGCATGTCTGTCATCTGAACGCGGATCGCAAGGAATGCACCGATTCCGCCACCAACGATGACGCCTGCGATGACGATGCCCCAGGCAAGTCGGGCATCAAGCCCGATCAGATCGACAACGACAACCACGATCGCAACGAGCATGCCGAGAGCAGCGATCCGGTTACCGCGTCGAGCGGTCCTCGGCGAGGTCAGTCCTTTGAGGCCGACGATGAAGAGGACGCCTGCAGCGAGATAGGCAAGTTCGGTCATCAGCGCTTACCGGGGATCTTCTTGAACATCTCGAGCATCCGGTCCGTGACAAGGAAGCCGCCGATGACATTGATCATGGCGAACGTCACGGCAAGAAAGCCGAGGATCCCAGCGAGTACACCCGTTCCGGTCGCGGCTGCGATGACAGCGCCAACAATGGTGATGCCTGAAATGGCGTTCGCCCCCGACATCAGTGGTGTGTGAAGCGTTCGTGGCACCTTTGCGATGACTTCGAAACCAACAAACGCTGCAAGAACGAAGACAACGATGCCTGCAATGAACTCGGCGCTCATTCAGAGGCCTCGCTTTCTGAAGGGTTGGCACCTTCCGGCGGAGAGGAAATCGGGGCGACAATGGCCGGTCCGACAACCGGATCCTCGTGGTCGACTGTCAGTTCGCCGTCAACGACCATTCGCTTGACGAGTTCGAGGACGTTGCGTCCAAACATGCGGCTTGAATCTGTTGCAACGCGCGACGCGAGGTCGGTCGGCCCAAGGATGGTCACGTCGTTCACGACGACCGTTTCGTCCGGTGCCGATCCCTCGACGTTTCCGCCCGAGGCCGCAGCCATATCGATGATGAGTGAACCCGGCCGCATGGCTTCGACCATCGAGCGGTCGATCAGCCTTGGAGCC
Organism: Actinomycetota bacterium; assembly: GCA_003648875.1. Classification (GTDB taxonomy): domain Bacteria; phylum Actinomycetota; class Acidimicrobiia; order Spongiisociales; family UBA5794; genus B3-G11. The sequence continues at coordinate 2,194 of QMQC01000170.1, read as the reverse complement.
CTGCGTCCTGGAACCTGCGCGGTCGTGATGATGAGGTCTGCGTCTTTCACGGCGGATGCGAGTGCCTCCCTCTGCTTCTCTGCCGTCTCCTCGTCGACTGCTCTTGCGTATCCGCCCTCTTCCATCTCCTGGGTCTCGGCCTCAACGAATCGGCCGCCGAGGGACTCGACCTGCTCCTTGGTCTCCGGTCGGATGTCATAGGCATACACGATGGCACCGAGGCGCTTGGCCGTTGCGATCGCCTGAAGTCCTGCCACGCCCACCCCAAGGATGAGGACGTTTGCCGGCGGGATCGTGCCTGCTGCCGTAACGAGCATCGGCATGAACTTTGGGAGCTTGGTGACCCCGAGAAGAACGGCGGCATAGCCAGCCGAGGTCGCCTGGGACGAAAGCACGTCCATTGATTGCGCGAGCGTAGTGCGAGGTACCATCTCCATCGAGATCGATGTGATGCCCGATTCTCCCCAGGCCGTGAGCGTGTCCATGTTGGCGGTGGGGTCGACGAGTCCGAGGATCACACCGCTTGCCGACATGAGTTCGCGGTCGGACTCGCTTGGGGGAGCGATCTTGATGAGGAGGTCTATCGAATCTCCGCTTCGCAGATCTTCAACGACCGATGCGCCAGCCTCTGTGTAGGCAGTATCGGTGAAACCTGCAGGGATTCCAGCTCCCGTTTCGACTGAGACGACGAACCCGAGATCGGTGAAGGACGCAACAGACGTCGGCGTTGCAGCTACGCGGCGTTCATTGCCGGATTGTTCGTTGCGGATTCCGAGATGCATCGGCCGAAACGGTAACCCCATTGGTGCACCAATCACACAGCGTAGGGAATGTGAAGAAGCCATGAGCCGCCAGCCGGATGCTCCATTTTGAACTTCACCTGGCTGTCATCCGGTGCGCTCATACCCTCATCTTCTGGTGGGCCTCGGCAATGTGGCTCTCGGCGGCTGCGTCGAGGCGTTGGAGTGGGAGGCGGCTTGCACCCGGCTGCATACCAGCGAGTGAGGCTGCGAACTTGGTTCCGGGGACACCGTGACTCTCAACGGTTGCGCTGACCTCGAGCAGATCCGCCTGAGCCCTCCGGTCTCCCGACCTCGCAGAGTCAACGAGTGGCAATGCGTAGTTGGCGCTCGCGGTGATCGCTCCATGAGCACGTCGGTCGGCGCTGTCGGCTAGAGCTTTCGAACTTCCGGCGTAGACGATGAACTCGGGGCCCAGAATCCCTGAGAGCGTGTCGAGCCGCGACACATCACCTCCGCTGTCCTTCATACCAGAGATGTTGCGATGATCCGCCAATTCAGCAACCGAATCTGCCGGGAGTTCATATCCAGTCACATTTGGCACCGTATAGAGGAAGATCGGTAGAGGAGACGAGTCTGCGATTCGCCGATAGAAGTCGATGATGTGTCTGTGACGGTTTCGTACGAGCGTGCCTGGTGTCATAACGAGAACGGCGTCGGCGCCACCGACCGTCGCTTCCGCTATCTGGGAACGTGCGCGTCGATCGGTGTCAGCAGAGATGCCACACATGATGGTGAGATCGGGGAACGTTCTGCGTGAGATCGAGATGAGCAACTCGCGCTCACCCGGTTCGAGGTACGGGCCCTCGCCCGTCGATCCGGCCAGGAGGACTCCCCCTGCTCCGGCTGCGACCGTCACAGACAGATTGTGCTCATGAGCATCGACGTCGACGTTCTCGTCGGCGTCGAAGGCTGTGATGAGCGCCGGCATGGTCCGGGGCCACACGCAACTCATTCAGGTTCCCACTCGTCGGCCCGTTCACTCGTCCACTCAGTGTGGAACCACTCGCCTTTTGGGCGATCAGTCCGCTCGTAGGTGTGTGCTCCGAAGTAGTCCCGCTGGGCCTGGGTGAGGTTCGCCGGCAGTCTCGCGGATCGATAGGTGTCGAAGAAGGAGAGAGCTGCCGAGTACGCAGGGACGGGTATGCCTGCGACCGCGGCTCTCGAGACTGTTCGTCGCAGACCTTCAGTTGCGGATGAGATCTCGCTCCGGAAGAAGTCATCGAGCAGCAAGTTCGCGAGTTCCGGATCGCGCCGATACGCAGCCATGATGTCATTGAGAAACCGCGACCGGATGATGCACCCTGCCCTCCAAAGGCTGGCAATCGTGCCGAGGTCGAGACCCCAACCGAACTCCTCACCTGCGGAGCGAAGCAGCATGAACCCTTGGGCAT
>QMQC01000169.1 GCA_003648875.1 Actinomycetota bacterium | reverse complement strand
TGCAAGGATCTGGTGTGTGTTCCCGGCTTGGTCGTACTGCTCACCAACCGCGCTGTTGAAACGATATATGGCGTCATACCCACCCCACAGGATCCTGTTGTCAACCGTGAGTCTGTAGTAGTGGAATTGGCTACTGACGTCAGATAGCCCTTCACGACCCTCCCACCGCAGCGTTGCCATCTGTTCAGCAGTGAGTGGCTCCGTCATGAGCACGTAGTCGTAGACGGGGACGATGAGTCTTCGCATCTTGCGAATCGGGCTGCGATAGGCGGTTGTGGCGACAACCACTTTCGAGGTCCTGACAGAACCTCGCGGCGTTTTGACGACAAGGCGATCGCCGGTCTCCTCCACACCGGTCACAGGGCTGTCGTCGTACAGGACGACACCCAGGCTCTCGGCAACCCGCCGAAGACCCCACGCGAGCTGTGCTGGGTTGATGATTGCTGTGCCGTCTGGCACGTACAGGCCAGCGAGATACGTTGGCGAATCGACCCTGCTGCGTACCGTTGAGCGGTCAAGGAACTCCGCGCTCTGGTCGAAGCGATGATGCATCGCTTGGGTCTCCCTGATCTCTCCAACATGCCACGGCTGGGTCGCGACACCTATGACGCCTGTCTCCTCGAGGCCCACATCGAGATCGTTGTTGTTGATGAAGTCGACAATCGCCCTGAAGTTCTCATCACCGAGCCGTTCCAGAAGATCGAATTCCGATGGCCAATGCGAGATGCCGTTGCCGATACCGTGTGTGAGGGAGGCCTCGAGGAATCCACCGTTGCGGGAGCTTGCGCCGAAACCGGCGGTGTCGGCCTCAACTATGACGACGGATCGACCAGGCGAATCCGTGACCGCAAGGATTGCAGCCCACAGGCCACTGAACCCTGCGCCAACGACGACGAGGTCGGCAGCGGCTGCGCCGACAAGGGGCTCAGCTCGCTCGGGAGCCTCCGGATCATCCGTCCAGTAGACCTTCGGTTTCGAGCCAGCCATGGATCTGTGGATGTCGATGGGAACCATGTCCTTCTGTGTGATGGCGATATGCGTCCGCTTGAGTGGCACTCTCGATTCGATTATAGGCAAGCGTCCGCACAGCGATATGGCAGCGAACGGACCCATCTGTAGTCGATACGCTCGTGACAGCACTCCTCATCGCACGGATACGCAACGCAAGCCAATGCGTGTACGCTCGGGGAGTCGAAGTGGCGGAGAGAGCCGATTTGGGTTTGGTGCGACAGTTCATGGACGTGGAGCGCACCCCTTGGGGCGATTCCGGTACCGGGAGAGTGCGTTGACCGTGGATTCACAACATTGGAGTGGTTTTGGATGCCCAAGCTCACACGACTGATCACCGAAGGAACGCCTAGCGAGGTTGGCACCATGCACGGTGCCGCGTTCGCCTCCGAGATCCGGGAGTACGTCGACGATCGGGTCGAGCTTTCAGCGATCGGCACCGATCTCGATCGTGACGGCATCCTCGGTATCGCTTCCAGGATGCTCGACGCTCACGAGCGGTACGACGCAGCTCTGTTCGTGGAAATGACAGCGATGGCTGATGCGGCAGGTATCTCGCCGGAAGAGGCAGTAATTGTTGGCGGGTTCACTGATTTCATCGACACCGTGCGGGCTCTTGCTGGGGGAACCGCCTTCGAGGACTCCTGCACGGCTGTGATCACGACGGATGCACAGTCAGATGGTGCTGGCTTCCTCGCCCAGACGTGGGACATGCACGCCTCTGCAACGCCCCACGTCTTCATGCTTGATGTTGCAGTGAACGATGACCTACGAGCTCTGGTGTTCACGACGCACGGAACCCTTGGCCAGATCGGCATGAACACCGCAGGTATCGCGGTCGGGATCAACAACCTCACGGTCACAGATGGTGCGCTGGGTGTGACGTGGCCCTTCGTGGTGCGCAACATTCTCAGACAGACAACACTTGACGCCGCGCTCGAGTGCATTCTCGATGCGCCGCTGGCCGGTGGGCACAACTTCATGCTCTTCGATCGCGAAGGCGGCGGCGTGTTGGTCGAGGCGACACCCACGGCAAACTTCATCAAACGTCTTGGCACTGCCCCGCTGGTGCACACGAACCATTGCATCGCTCAACAGATGGCAGATGTGGAGGCAGAACGCCCTGAAGCTCTCGCTCGTTCTTCAACCGATCGGATCGAGCACGCAAACGAGTTGTTGGAGGATCGGCCGCACACGATCGAGAAGCTCATGTCGTTGTTCGCTGATGAGCGCTCGATCTGTCGTCATCGGGATCCGGTATTCGACTACGAGAGTTCTGGGGCGGCGATCATGCGGCCGGCAACGGGTGACTTCTGGGCATGCTGGGGTATCCCGTCCGAGAACGAGTACGAACGATTCTCGCTTCCCCTGACACGGACAGTCCGATGAATCCGCGCCGTGTAGAATGTCGGCGCCTACCGTCAGTTGATTGGAGATAGCAGTGCTTCACGGCTACGCAGGGAAGATCTTGCACGTTGACCTGACTTCAGGATCTCTCGACATCGAAGAACCTCCAGAAGATCTGTACCGCAAGTACATGGGCGGCAGTGCCCTGGGTCTCTACTACCTCTTCAAGAACACGCCTGCGGGAGCAGATCCCTATGGGCCTGAGAACACTCTTGCCTTCATGCTTGCTGGCATCACTGGCGCACCGATTGCTGGTCAGAGTCGTGCAACCGTGGTTGCCAAGTCCCCGCTGACGGGTGGGGTCGGCGACAGTCAGGCGGGCGGTTTCTGGCCTGCCGAACTGAAGTTCGCCGGATTCGACGGCATCGTGATCCGGGGCATCTCGCCGAAGCCGGTGTATCTGTGGATCAATCAGGGTGAGGTCGAACTGCGCGACGCCGACCATCTGTGGGGCAAGACGACCAGGCAAGTGGATGAGATGCTCGCCGAAGAATTGGGCGACAAACGTATACAGGTCGCCCAAGTCGGTCCTTCCGGCGAGAAGCTTGTTCGATTTGCTGCAATCTTGAACATGTCAACGCGAGCCCATGGACGGACCGGGATGGGTGCAGTGATGGGGAGCAAGAAACTCAAGGCCATCGTGGTGCGCGGCGGCAAGAAGAGGTTGCCGATGGCCGATCCGGATCGCGTGCGCGAGATCATGAAGCCTTCGATCGCCAATGTCAGGGCGGACGAAGACGTGTGGGGTCTCGCCAAGTACGGAACCCTCGGGATACTCGAGAGCCAGAACGCAGTCGGAGGACTGCCCACTCGGAACTATCAGAGTGGATGGATGGGTTACGACAGAGCTGCGGCGATCGGCGGAGAACGGCTCTTCGATGAGCTTCTGCGAGGCGCAGACGAAGACACCCAGCTCAAACAAGGTAGAGAAACGTGCTACTCGTGTGCCGTCCGCTGCAAAAGGGTTGTCGAATCGGAATGGGAGGGACGAGCCCTCGACCCGAAGTACGGTGGTCCCGAGTATGAGACGAGTTCCGCCTTCGGCTCGTACTGTGACATCGACGACATCCACGCAACCGCCTATGCCAACCAGCTGTGCAATCAGTACGGTGTGGATACGATCGCAGCCGGGGCGACCATGGCATTTGCCATCGACTGTTTCGAGCAGGGACTCATCACGGTTGATGACACAGATGGAATCGAACTCGGGTGGGGCAATGCTGACGCCATGATCGCCATGCTCGAGAAGACCCTCGAGCGTGAGGGATTCGGTGATGTGCTGGCCGAGGGCTCGGTTCGAGCGAGCGCCCGAATCGGCAACGGTGCCGAGGATCTCGTCGTAGCGGTGAAGGGTGCGGAGCTTCCGGCCCACATGCCTCAGGTGAAGCCATCGCTTGCAGTGATCTATGCCGTCAATCCGTTCGGTGCCGACCACCAGTCGAGTGAGCACGACCCGGGTTACACACCCGAGGTTGTCGCATCGTCTCCGGAGAAATACGGGAAACGCATGGCGGACATCGGTCTCACTGATCCGCAACCTGAAGATGTCCTCAATGAGGCCAAGATCGAGTTCGCCTTGAAGACGCAATATGCGTACTCGGCGCTCGATACTGCAGATGTCTGCCAGTTCGTCTTCGGACCGGCATGGCAGCTCCTCGGCATGGAAGAACTCGCTGGGGTCATCAGTGCGGTGCACGGTGAAGAGATGACGGTGTCAGATCTGATGACGTTTGGTGCCAGACGTCTGAACATGTTGCGCGCATTCAATGCCAGAGAGGGCATAACCCGCGAACAAGACACTCTTCCGAAGCGGTTGTTCGAGCCGCTCGAGGGTGGCCCGAGCGATGGCAAGGTCATTGATCGGGAGCAGTTCGAGGCCGCCCTCAGCACCTACTACGAGATGGCGAGTTGGGTCCCGACGACAGGGAACCCGACCGCCGAGACGCTCGATGGGTTGGGACTTGGCTGGTTGAAGGCTGAGCTTGCCTTGTGACCCGTGCCCGGGTGCTCCGGCGCCTCTGTTGAGAAGCTGGAATGGTCACTGAATCTGGCGGTGCGAGAGACGTACGGATGCGGGGGTTTCGTGAGCGCGCAACGGTTGAGACAGCGAGAACGGCAGCGTTGGACGGTGTGGTTCCGCTCCCGGCTGAAGCGGTCCAGGTAACCGAATCCCTCGGCAGGGTTCTGGCCAACGATGCGCAGAGCGATGTCAACATTCCCGCGTTCCGAAGGGCAACCATGGATGGCTTTGCTGTTTGTGCCGAGGACACTTATGGGGCGTCCGTCTATGAACCAGTGATCCTGAGTCTGGTGGGGCCGTCCATGCCGGGCCGCGATGAGGGCGCTCCGAGCTCTCGGGGTGTTGCCGGTCGAATCATGACGGGTGCGCCGGTTCCGGGAGGCGCCGATGCCGTATTGCGGGCGGAG
>QMQC01000168.1 GCA_003648875.1 Actinomycetota bacterium | reverse complement strand
TCCCAAACCGGGACCGTCTCATCGAGGTTGTGCTTGCGAAGCCCGCTGTAGATGCGATGCGCAACATCCCCAGGGTGCAGATTCGTCCCAACCCCGAACACCCCGGTGCGCCCAGCAACGAGACGTTGCATCTCAACAAGATCGGACTCCCCTTCGAACGTACGACGTACCACCGGCATCAACCGATGGTACGTCGCCTGCAGCACTCAGATCGAGTTCATCCCTCGTATTGGGCGAGGAACTCGTCAACGGCCTCGAGCACTCCCGCGGCCACGACCTCAGGATCCTTGCCGACAGGTGAATAGATGAACCCATTGGCGGTCCATGGCGAGGCTGGATGGTCCTCTTCGACCATCCAGGCCCTGAACTCGTCGGCGATCTCGGACCTCTCAAGGGAAGCACCGCCAACAAACGTCAGCAAGCCATCCTCAACGGCGAAGGTCACCTCAAGTGTTTCCTCCTCGTCGCCGAGAGCCCGGCCGATCGAGTCGTAGGTCACGAGTGTGCACGACGCCAACAAATCTCCAGTGACGGTGCACGATTCGATTCGCTCCTCGTACCCCAAAGCAACGAAGTAGGCGAAGCGGAGCCTCGCCTGCTGTTCAAACCGAGCAATCTCTTGACCCTTTGATACCAACTCGTCCGTTGCATCATCGGAAAGGGTTGCCCGATACGCGTCCCAGTCGCCTTGGGTCAGAGCCTGCGCACGCGCACGTGCGGCGTCCTCGACTGTCGCATATGGCGGCGCGGCCACGACATCGTTTTCGGTCCTGAGGACAGTCAATCCAACCGTCTCAGCGATGACCACTGCGGCTGCTCCCACGAGTGCACTGACTCGCAGCCATGGGCTCCTCTTCTTGTCATGTTCGTTTCTGTCGATCGCGATGATCGCTTCGTCTGTTGTCATGATGGTCTCCCTCGAAAGGGCGTCCACCTCGGCTGCGAACACATCGCCGTAGCCTGTGAGTTGACGGGCAAGTCCGGCACTCATAGCTCCACCTTCAAACCCTTCCTCAACTTGGCAAGCCCCCGGTCGACGTGCTTCTGCACCGTCGGCTTCGAGACACCCTGAAGTTCGGCGACCTCGGCAAGAGTCCATTGGAGACTGTGCACCAACATGACCGCGACCCGCTGTTTCTCGGATAGACGCCCGAGGGCATCCGGAAGACCTGGTTCTATCCAAGGAGTAGACGACACCGGCACGGCAGGCAACCGGGGTGGTGTGCGTCGTCGCATCGAGCGACGAGCCACGTTCCGGCCGATGCCGTACAGGTACCCGGGTTGGTTGGAGAGGGTGCGCACCTTCTCCCACTTCTCCCAGGCCAGAGCGAACGCCTCAGCGGATGCCTCGATTCCGAGGTCCGTACCGTACGCAGCACAGAGGGCAAGACGAATACGACTTTCGTTGGCTCTCACGAACCCTTCGAACTCCGAATCGGTGCGTTGCTGTGGCAACACTTCCCACTCCTTGATGCGTACACCCACTAGTGCCGGTCAACGCATGACCGTATGACACGTTCTTCGCCGTTCGCTGTTCTCTGCTCTGTGTTCTGTCGAGTGTGCTCTCCTTCCACCCTACGCGAACTAGTCTCGGTGTTATGACCTACCGCATGAACAACCCGAGCATCGACGCTCAGATCGATCGGCTCGTTGCCGATGTCGTCTCCCAAACCAAGGGACTGACCACGAACGCGGACCTCGTACGAGAAGTCATCGTGTCTGCGCTCAAGGCCATCAAGGACGACACGAACCGCGGCGATGTAAAGATGATGAACACAGCAATGAAGGAGCTCCGGTACTCATCTCTCGTGTTCCAGCCCTTCGCGGACACACGAAAGATCGCCGTCTACGGTTCTGCCCGTACCGATCCGGCTGATCCGAACTATCAGATGGCTGAGGCGTTCGGCAGGCGGATGGCTGAGGACCATGGCTACCTCGTGATCACCGGCGCAGGTCCGGGGATCATGGAGGCCGCAAACAAGGGAGCAGGCGCAGACCACAGCTTCGGAGTCAACATCCGTTTGCCGTTCGAGAGCGGTGCGAACGAGTACCTTTCGCCGGGCAAGGTCATCAACTTCAAGTACTTCTTCACCCGGAAGGTTCAATTCGTGAAGGAGTCGGACGCGTTTGCCCTGTTTCCCGGCGGGTTCGGCACACTCGACGAAGCATTCGAGCTGCTGACACTGATCCAAACAGGCAAGTCCGACCTCCATCCGATCGTGATGGTCGAGGCCGAGGGAACCGGCTACTGGGATGCGTGGGAAACGCTGTGCGATGCGCTCGTCAGCCAGAGGATGATCTCCCCACACGATCTCAATCTCTACAAGGTCACCACCGACATCGACGAAGCCATCACAGAGATCACCCGGTTCTACCGTGTCTACCATTCCCAGCGCTTCGTCGATGGGATTCTCGTCCTCAGACTTCAGACAGATGTGCCGAGTTCACTGCTCGATGAGCTTTCGGCGGAGTTCGCGGACATCATCGAATCCGGACGGATCGAAGCGATCACGCCGACCCAGGCAGAGGTCGAAACAGATGATCATGTGGAACTCCCACGTATTGCGTTCGAATTCGATCGACATGGATACGGGCGGCTACGCGCCCTCATCGACAGGTTGAACGACTCAACCGCCTAGCGACCCGACACTCGCCAGTCACCCCAACTGCATTAGAATCTCCCCATGCGTGAGATCCTTTCAGACCTGGTGGCTGAGCAGCAACACCTTGACCAATTCCTCCAAACCCTACGCGATCGCCAGTGGGCAACGCCTACCCCTGCCGAAGGGTGGGACATCCAGGACACCGTGAGCCATCTGGCTTATGTCGAATCGTTTGCCGCCGAAGTCCTCGTTGAAGGCAAGGCCCGGGTTGATGATGAGAACATCACCGATCTGGACCAGTGGACCGAGAGAGGCGTTCTCCAGGGTCGTGGCCGTCGTCACCAGGAGATCATCGAGTGGTGGCGCTTCGGCCGGGCAGACGTTGTCGACGCCCTATCGCGCATGCTGTCCGGTGAGCGCGTGCCCTGGCTCTATGGGGAAATGAGCGCCCGCTCGTTTGCAAGCATCAGGCTCATGGAGACGTGGGCCCACGGCCTCGACATAAAGGCTGCAATCCTCGATCGCATCGTCCCTCTCGAAGAACGACCCGAGCACCTTGAAGAAGATGATGTCTGGGTCGATCCACTCACAGATACGACAAGACTCCGCCACATCGCTTCGCTGGGCCAGAGGTCCCTTCCATTCTCGTTCGAACAGGCCGGAGAGGAGTACCCCGAAACCGGTATCCGTGTGGAAGTCATGGGGCCCCTTTATGCAGCGTGGCGGTTCGGCCCTGAGGACACCGATCATGTGATAAAGGGCATGGCCGGCGACTGGTGCCGCCTCGTCGTGCAACGCCAGAGTGCTGAGGACACCGGACTCAAGGCGGTCGGCGAGTATGCCGAAACCGCTCTCCGGATTGCCAGGGCATACTGACATGTCCTTCCCACGCCTCGTGGGGATGGTTCATCTCGGACCACTCCCTGGTTCGCCTGCGTTCGATGGAGATTTCGACAGCATCATCACGGCGGCAACCACCGACGCCGAACGTATCGCGGAGGCCGGCTTCGACGGGATCATGATCGAGAACTTCGGAGATGCCCCGTTCTACGCATCGAACGCACCAAGGGTCACCATTGCGTCACTCACCACTGCTGTGAACGCTGTGTATGAGGCATCGAGACTGCCCGTCGGTGTGAATGTTCTGCGTAACGACGGTCTCGGAGCGCTCTGTGTCGCTGCAGCCACCCCCGCAACGTTCATACGTGTCAATGTTCTTTCGGGGACGATGTACACCGACCAGGGACCAATCGTCGGACAGGCTGCGGAGATCGCAAGGCTTCGATCCCAGATCTGTCCCGATGTCGCGATCATGGCCGACATCTTCGTGAAGCACGCCACTCCCCCTCCAGGGCTCACGCTCGCGGACGCCACCAACGATCTCATCGAGCGTGGCGGCGCTGACGCAGTCGTCGTGTCCGGCGCGGGCACCGGTACCCCGGCTGACCTCGACCACCTGGAAACCGTCACCGGTCTCTCCCATCTACCTGTGTATCTCGGATCCGGAGTCACCGCCGACAACGTCGAGGCCATGTTCGCATTTGCTGACGGCGCGATTGTTGGCACCTCCATCAAAGTGGACGGCGTGGCATCCAACCCTGTCGATCTGGAGGCAGCAGCCGACTTCGTGAAGGCTGCCCGCAAGGGGTAGATGTAGGACAGACGCGGTCCGCCAACCGCGGTCCGCCAACCGCAGTCCGCAACCCGCACGCCGCAATCCGGCATCCGGCATCCCGTATCCGCCAACCGCCAACCACCATCCGGCTTCCGCTCCAGCGGACTTCGGACAGGGAGCGAAGCGACCGACCGGTAAGCGAAGCCGCAGGCGAAGCGACCTGAAAGCGGAGCTGCAGGCGAAGCGACCAGTCGCCTCCCTGTCTTACCCACAAATCACTGTGTAAGTCGGTTTTGTCATTTCGAGTCACCTCGACGAACGGTTGAGGGTCTGCGGTTCAGCCCAAGAGAACAAAGGGCTCGAGATACCCTCAGGCATTGGTTGAGGGTTGGGCCCTACGGATGTGTCACACGTTCCAGGTAGCCTGCAACCGTGTCCGGACTCGATCATTTCACCCAAGCGACGGCCGCCTGGTTCAACGCGGTGTTCGATCGACCAACACCGGCACAGGACCAGGGTTGGCATTCCATTGTTGCGCGGGACCACACACTCATCCACGCTCCGACCGGGTCGGGAAAGACATTGGCAGCATTCCTGTGGGCTCTCGACCGTCTGGCTTCGAGCCCCTCTCCCCCGGACCGCCAGCGTTGCCGGATCCTGTATGTGTCTCCACTCAAAGCATTGGCGTATGACATAGAGCGGAACCTCAG
>QMQC01000167.1 GCA_003648875.1 Actinomycetota bacterium | reverse complement strand
CGACTCCCGTCACCCGCTCGACCGGTGGAACAGAACCCCATCGGCTGAGCCCCCGTAGCTCAATCGGATAGAGCGACGGACTTCTAATCCGTAGGTTGCACGTTCGAGTCGTGCCGGGGGTGCTCATAAGCCCAATAGTGCACAGGTCGTTCCAGCTCCTGTCGTACGCTGACGATGTCCGCGGCAAAGCGAGTCACTGCATCGTGGGCTCGGTACACTTCCGGCGAGTGCCGGCGTGACCCCCGATTTGTGCGGTGGAATCGCCCGCGCATACATGGTGGCCGTAGCTCAGTCTGGTTAGAGCACCTGGTTGTGGTCCAGGAAGTCGCGGGTTCAAATCCCGTCGGCCACCCCAATCCAGCGTTCCCTCCTCACAATCGAGAGGGGGGCGCGGATGCATACGATGGGTAGGAGTGATCGTGCAAACCGAGGTCAAGGAATCGGGAAGATTCGAGAGGACGCTGACTGTCCATCTCGAGGACGAGGAACTCGCAGCTGCCACGAAGAGGGCTGCCGCGAAGATCTCGAAGAACATGAAGATCAAGGGCTTCCGTCCGGGCCGGGCACCGCTCCAGGTCGTCGAGAATCACGTCGGTGCGGAATATCTGCGCTCAGAAGCCGTGGATGAGGCGATCCAGGACATCGTTCCCGAAGCTATCGACGAGGCCGGTCTCGAGCCCGTGACTGTGCCATCGATTTCGGCAATCAGAGACGACAACGAGGACGGCACCGTCGAGATCGACATCATTGTCACACTCTGGCCCGTCCTCGATGCGCTACCCGACTTCGGGGACATCGAAATCGAGGTCGAGATCCCGATTGTCACAGACGAAGAGATCTCCGAGCAGGTGGATGCGCTACGTGAGCAGTTCGCTGAACTTGTTGACCATGAGGGCGACCTGTCCGAAGGGGATTTCGCACTCATCGACATCGCCGTCGAGCACGAAGGCGAAGTAGTTGAGTCAGCTGGTGCAAAGGACCTCATGTACGAGGTTGGCTCACAGTCGTTCATCGAAGGAGTCGACGTGCTCCTGGCCGACGCCACCGTTGGCGCAACCGTCACCGGTGAGGGCGCCCTGCCAGAGGGTTACTCGGACAAGGGTGGTGAGGATGTCACGCTGACGATCACGATCAAGGAGGCCAAGAAGAAGAGCCTCCCCGATCTCACGGATGAGATGGTCGAGGATGCGACCGAGTTCGAGACAGCAGCCGAGTTGCTCGAAGCGATCGAGACGAACATGCTTGCCTACAAGGTGCACACACAGCGTGCGTTCCTTCAGGACAAAGTCGTGGAGTACGTTGTCAACGAGGTCGAGTTCGATCTTCCGGAGGCGCTCGTGAGCGCGGAGGTGGAGGGTCGCGTCAGGGGCCTCGTCGCACGTCTCGAGGAGAGTGAGATCTCCATCGAGGACTATCTCAAGATCACAGGTCAGGACGAGACGACGTTCATCGCAACTACCCGTGCCGAGGCAGAGAGGGCGCTCTCCATGCGGATCATCCTCGAATCGATCTCAGCCATCGAGAGCTGGGAGGTTGAAGACGACGAACTCGCCCACCACGTTGGGAATCTGCTCGACATTCCCGAGGAGGAAGCGGCCAAGGTTCTGGACGCCTGGAAGGAAGATGGTCAAGTAGAAGCGCTCACCAGTGATATCCTCCGCGAACGGGCCCTCACCAGTCTCGTCGAATCCGCATCAGCGGTCGACTCTGATGGGAACCCGGTCGATCTGACTCCGGTCGTGATCGAGCCAAGAGAAGAGAAGAGCCAGGAAGAACCCGAAGCCGAAGAGGTTGAGGGAGCCTCCGAAGCGTCCGATACTGAAGAGGACGCTGCCGATGAGCCTGAGGAGCAAGGATGAGCTATCTGGTCCCAACCGTTGTTGAGAACACCCCTCGTGGGGAGCGCGCCTTTGACATCTACAGCCGTCTGCTCAAGGACCGCATCGTGTTCCTTGGAACGCCGATCGACGATGGTGTTGCAAACATCATCATGGCCCAGCTTCTCCACCTCGAGGGTGAGGATCCTGACAAGGACATCAACCTGTACATCAACTCACCGGGCGGTTCCACCACCGCGCTCATGGCGATCTACGACACCATGCAGTACATCAAGCCGGAAGTATCGACGATGTGCATGGGTCTTGCAGCCTCAGCAGCTGCGGTGCTTCTCGCGGCAGGGCAAGAAGGCAAGCGATTCGCCCTGCCACACAGCCGGATCATGATTCACCAGCCACACATCTCCGGTCTCGGTGGCCAGGCAACGGACATCGAGATCCACGCCCGCGAGATCCTCAAGACCAGGGAAGACATCAACGAGATCCTCGCCGAGCACACGAAGAAGCCCCTTGAGGTTGTCCAGGCGGACACCGAACGCGACTTCTGGCTCGGAGCTGTGGAAGCGGTCGAGTACGGTGTCATCGACTCTGTGCTTGCAGGTCGTCAGCTTGAAGCCGTCGAGAGCTAGGGAGCAGTAGCTTGGCGAAGTACGAAGGATCCGAACTGCTGAAATGCAGCTTCTGTGGGAAGTCACAGAAACAGGTCAGGAAACTGATCGCAGGTCCCGGTGTCTACATCTGTGATGAGTGCATCGAATTGTGCAACGAGATCATCGAGGAGGAGCTCTCCGAAACCGAAGAGGTGAGCTTCACAGAACTCCCCAAGCCCAACGAGATCTACGGATTCCTCGATGAGTACGTCGTTGGCCAGGGCCAAGCGAAGAAGGTCCTCTCCGTTGCGGTGTACAACCACTACAAACGTGTTCGTGCGGGGCAGCGTTCAACCGATGACGAGGTTGAGCTCCAGAAGTCCAACATCATCATGATCGGTCCCACCGGCTCGGGCAAGACCCTCATGGCTCAAACGCTCGCCAGGCTTCTGAACGTGCCCTTCGCGATTGCGGACGCAACAGCCCTCACCGAAGCCGGATATGTCGGGGAGGACGTTGAGAACATCCTCCTCAAGATCATCACCGCTGCAGATTTCGACACGAAGCGTGCCGAGCAGGGGATCATCTACATCGATGAGATCGACAAGATCGCTCGCAAGGCTGAGAATCCTTCCATCACGCGCGACGTCTCCGGCGAAGGGGTCCAGCAGGCGTTGCTGAAGATACTCGAAGGTACCATCGCCTCTGTGCCACCCCAAGGAGGCCGAAAGCACCCTCATCAGGAACTCATCCAGGTGGATACCACGAACATGCTGTTCATCGTCGGGGGCGCATTCGCCGGACTCGAAGAGGTCATCACCAAACGGATCGGTGACAAGTCTGTCGGGTTCGGAGCGGACGTGCGGTCCAAGGAAGAGATCCGACCATCGGAACTCATCGATCAGGTGATGCCGGAGGACCTCATCGGTTACGGGTTGATACCTGAATTCATCGGTCGCCTCCCAGTCATGACCACTGTTGCAGATCTCGACAAGGAGTCACTCGTTCGAGTGCTCACCGAGCCGAAGAACGCGATCGTCAAGCAGTACGAACGCTTCTTCGAGATGGACGGTGTCGAGCTCGTCATCACCGAGGACGCCCTTGAGGCGATCGCCGAGCAGGCGATGAAGCGTGGCACGGGCGCCCGTGGCCTGCGAGCCATCATGGAAGAGGTGCTCCTCGACACGATGTACGAGCTGCCGTCTCGAACAGATGTGGCGAGGGTCGTGATCGACGGTGAAGTCGTTCGTGACCGTGTCAATCCGACGTTGGTGCCGATCCAGGATCTTGTCGAGTCCGATCTTCCCGAGGAACGATCCGCGTAGGGTGCGACTCTTCGGCATCAGGATCGTGGAGGTGAACTCATGACCCGAACCTGGCCGGACTGCGCCAAGGTCGCCTTCATCGGGTCCCACGGGATCCGTAAGAGCACTGCGGTCCATGCGTTCGCCAACACGATGCAGCGCGCAGGACGTTCCGTTGAGCACGGTCGAGAAGTTGTTCGGGACAACCCGCTTGGGATCAACGAGTCGGCGACGGGCGAGGCGCAGCTCTGGGTGATCGTGTCCCAGATCCGCCAGGAACTGCGCCTTGCACGCGATGCAGAGGTTCTCGTCCTGGATCGTGGTGTCATGGACAACTACGCCTACTACCTGCGAGCCAGCAACGGAGGGGACCCATTCGACGTCGGGCCGCTTGTGGCCAAGTGGTCCGAGACCTACGATATGGTCGTGAGGCTGCGGCCGGACATCGCGTTGCGTGAGGACGGTGTGCGTTCGACTTCAGACGAGTTCAGGAACGAGATCGAGTCGATCCTCGACGAACAAGTTCCGGGACTCGTCGCCGAAAGGCGGCTCGTCGAGCACGACGCTTCGGCCATCAACGACACATTCGACTGGTGGCCCCTTGCCGAACGTCTGGCAGGCCTCATGGAGCAGCCGCTATTTGCCGACGGCGTTCCGAAACGCAAGGCCCGTCGCGTCCAAGCGGAGAAACCCGACATCCCCCAGCTCGAGATGGAGATCTGACGGCTCACCGTCGTGTGTCGTCGTTCACGTCTCCGATTGCGACGGCTACGGCAGATCGTCGCGTGAGATCACGTCAGCATCGCTGCTTCCGATCATGGCCATCTGGAACGTCAACGTACTTGGAATGAACTCTCAACGGTGTCAAAGTATTTCTCGCCGTTGTGTCTTGGGCTTCTAACGATGTCGCGAACCGATCTGAGAGCGGACACGCTCGTCAGTTGCCGTCAACAGCCTTACCTCTCGGGACGCTTCAAGCCAGTTCTCGGGCTCTTACGAACCGGTGGTTTGTCCCGGGGAGAGGGAAACCTCGACCACAGTGCCCTTCTTGGCCCTGACGCCTACCCGCACGTGCAGCGGTTCCCCATTCAGATCGGATCGCTGTCCGAGTATTAGGTCGAACGGTTCGCACCAATTGGTGCCGTTGTCCCAGTAGGTGTGGTCTCCATGGATCAGTGGGAATTCAGCTATGAACACGTTT
>QMQC01000166.1 GCA_003648875.1 Actinomycetota bacterium | reverse complement strand
GTTGAACTCGGCGAGCTTGGTCGTCCCGATGGCTTCGTACAGCGACAGATCTCCGGTTGGTCAAGACGGTGGGAGGCGGCAGCGACAAGACCGGTGCCGGACATGGACACAGCTGCGCGTCTCCTCGCTGCTGACGTGCCGACACGGATCAGGGCAGTGATCCTGCACAACGATTTCAAACTTGACAATACGATGGTCGGGTCGGACGGCAGGCTCGTAGCGGTGTTCGATTGGGACATGGCGACTCTCGGCGACCCACTCGTGGATCTCGGCACGCTTCTGGCGTATTGGGCGCAACCGAACGACCCAACGTATCTCGTCTTCGGGTCTGAAGCCGTTGCCATTGGCGATGTGATGCCGAAATCCGAGGTTCGTGAACGATACGCGCGGCGAACCGGCTTCGATGTCTCGAACATCGCCTACTACGAGGGCCTGGCACTGTTCCGAATCGCGGTGATCATCGAGCAGATCTATGCGAGATATGTCGCGGGTCAGACTGCCGACGAGCGGTTCGCTGCCTTTGAACCGCTTGCTCCGCTGCTGGCGGGCGCGGCATGTGACCTGCTTTCCTAGTGCCACGCCTTGTCGAGCGGGCGTCACTGGGTTAGGTTCAACGACACACTCGAATCGGCGGTAACGGATGCCAAGCGACAAGATCGACGAGCTTCGCAGGGAGATCGATCGGATCAACCAGCGGCTCATGTCCCTCATTGCTGACCGACAAGATGTCTCGGTTGCGATCGGGGCGGTCAAGACAGCTCGTGGCCTTCCGCTGTATTCTGAGGAACGCGAAGCGGAGCTCCTTGCGACCTTCCGTGAGGATGCGACCCGATACGACCTCGACCCGGACTACGTCGAGGAACTCATGGCAGTCGTTCTCGAGCACTCCAGGGCAGCCCAGCGCAGAAAGGTCAATGGCGACTCGTGATGGACGTGACAGTCGGAGCCGATGGAGCGTATCGCTGCTGGTGGGGTGTTGGCAACAAGGATTACGAGTCGTATCACGACACCGAGTGGGGATTCCCACAGGGTGACGATCATCGGCTCTTTGAGAAGATCTGCCTCGAGGGGTTCCAATCCGGTCTCAGCTGGCTGACGATCCTGAGGAAGCGCGAGAACTTCAGAGTGGCGTTCTCCGGTTTCGACCCGGGGATCGTCTCCGGCTTCACGGAAACTGATGTGGAGCGCCTTCTTGACGATGCTGGGATCGTTCGGCACCGGGGCAAGATCGAGGCAACGATCAACAATGCAAAGCGCGCCGTGGACCTCGCTGAGGAACGAGGTTCTCTCGCCAAGTACTTCTGGTCGTACGAACCACCCCGCGGCGACGCCCCCACCGATATCCCATCGATCACCGACACTTCGACGGCCTTGTCAAAGGATCTCAAGAAGCGCGGCTGGCGCTTTGTGGGTCCTACAACCGCTTACGCCTTCATGCAGGCGATGGGTCTCGTGAACGACCATCTGGAGGGTTGTTTCGCCCGCGACGCGGCCGAAACAGCACGAGAGCAATTCCGAGTCGCGTCCTCCCTTCAGGGGGGACAAACGAGCGAAGCGAGTTAGGGGGGACTGCGAGCCTGCGAGCGCGGTACGTTCAGACTGCCCACAGTGCGCGCAGAGGGCTACTGGTACTCGCAGAGGGCTACTGGTACTCGGAGAGGGCTGCTGGTGAGCGGAAAGGGCTACTGATACTCGCTGCGAGCTTCCCTCGTCATGAGCTCGTGCAAGGCGTGGCCGACGTCTGCATTGTCGTAGAGCACGGATCCCACCTTCTCCGCAATGGGCATCTCGACTCCGTGGGTGTGTGCGAGGGCAAGTACACCCCTGGTCGATTTGACACCTTCCGCGACCTCGCTCATTTCCTCGACGATGTCGCCGAGTTCTCTGCCGTGACCGAGGCCGTATCCCACCTGGTGGTTCCGGCTCTGGGAGCTGTTGCACGTGGCGATCAGATCACCGAGACCGGCCAGTCCCGCAAACGTGCGGACATCTCCACCCATGGCGACGCCGAGCCTCGTCATCTCGGCAAGGGCTCTTGTGATGAGCGTCGCAAGCGTGTTGTCCCCGAACCCTTGCCCCGAGGCCATCCCAGCAGCTATGGCCATCACATTCTTGACGGCACCGGCACTCTCTGATCCGATCACGTCAGGATTCGTGTACACCCTGAATCGTGGCGACCCGAACACCTGCTGGATCGATCTTGCCGCTTCCTGGTCCTCCATGGCGATCACCGTTGCCGCTGGCTGGCCGTCGAGTATCTCGCGGGCGAGATTCGGGCCTGTCAGCACGCCGACAACCGATCGGTCATGGTCAGGCAAGACATCCATGGTGACCTCGGTCATGCGCATGAGTGTCCCCGATTCGATCCCCTTGGAGAGTGAGAGAATGGGAACGTCTCGGGGAACAGCATCCGCCGTTCGGGATAGGACGTCCCGATAACCGTGCGATGGCACACCCATAACGATCAGCGTGGCGTCAGAGACAGCCGCATCGAGTTCGTCGGTCGCAGCGAGTTCGGAGGAGAGCTCGAATCCCTTCAGATATCGCTCGTTTCGATGCTTCCTGTTGATGTCCTCGGCAACGTCCGGCCTCCGTGCCCAGATGACCGTTGGGACGAAGGGCGCCACGAGGGACGCAACCGTCGTTCCCCAGGACCCCGCCCCAATGACAGCACATTTCATGGAATCAGACTACAGAACGATCGCTGCGCTCGCAGTCAGAGCGCCTCGCTTCCAGACGCCAGACCGTGATCTGGTATCTGGCATCTGATCATTGGCATCCTTGCAATTCAATGCGGTTGATAGCAAGCTGCGATCGTGCCGGAACGGAACGCCAATGTGACGCCAGGACCCAGATCGTTCGTGCTTGACACCTGTGTGCTGATCGCGGATCCTCAAGCGCTCCTTCGGTTCGATGAGCATGATGTCGTGATTCCGATGGTTGTCATCGAGGAGCTCGATCGCCAGAAGACCCGCATGGACGAGGTCGGCGCCAATGCCCGAGGTGCGATCCGGCTGCTCGAGGAATTGGGCGCATCGCGCAACGGGGGACTTGCGGTTCCGCACGGACTTCCCGGGGGCGGCACCATCCGAATCGAACTGAACGGCATCGAATCGGATCGTCTCCCCATCGTCTTGGACCCTACAACGCCTGATCACCGGATCCTCGCAACCTGTCTCAACCTCCACGATGCCGGTTCCCATACAGTGCTCGTCACGAAGGATGCAGCGCTACGGATCAAGAGTGCCCAGCTCGGCATCGACGTCGAGGACTATCGCGGCGACATCGTCCAGGTGGATGAGTCGTACAGCGGTGTAGCAGAGGTCGAGGTCGATGCCGATGTCATTGATGAGATGTACAGGTCGGGCAAGGTCGAGATCCCACTCCTCGAAGGCGTCATCAATCAGTTTCTGATCCTGAAGGGACCAGGTTCGGCTTCGGCTCTCGCAAGGGTTGCGGAGGACGGGCCGAATCCAACCGCGGTCCGCGTGCAGGGATCGCGGCACATGTTCGGGATCGAGACCAAGAACGTCAGGCAAGCGTTTGCGGCGGACCTCCTCCTGGATCCCGACATTTCGGCGGTGAGCCTCATGGGTATGGCTGGGACCGGCAAGACGTTCCTCTCCCTTGCTGCTGGCCTCGAGCAGGTCGTCGAGATGGGTCGATATCGGAGGGTGTCGGTGTACCGGCCGCTCATAGCTTTGGGTCGTCAGGAGGTGGGGTACCTTCCGGGCGATCTCAACGACAAACTCGAGCCGTGGATGGCAGCCGTCCATGACAATCTGTATGCGATCTTCGGGGCAGGAGGAAGCAATCCAAGAGACATGGTCGACGAGCTGTTCGAACGCGACATCCTCGAGATGGCGGCGGTCACGTTTCTTCGAGGCCGTTCCATCACTGACGAGCTCGTGATCGTCGATGAGGCCCAGAACCTCGAGTTGCCGACCCTCAAGGTGATACTCACGCGAATGGCGGCGAATTCCAAGGTCGTGTTCTGCGGGGATCTCACACAGGTCGACAATCCGTACATCTCTCCCTTCGGCGGACTCTCTGCCCTGATCGAAAAGTTCAAAGGCAGCCCGATGTTCGGACACATCACGATGGAACGGACCGTTCGAAGTCCTCTGGCTGAACTCGCTACGCAACTTCTGTAGCACGCGTCAGACGTCAGACGTCAGTACGTAGTTCCTGAAGCGGGTTGCTTCGTCGTGGGGGAGGCGAACGGTGACGACGGATCCTGTGTCGTTGTGTGTCGTGTTGAGAACATCGGCCGAGTTGTGGAGTTCCGCAAGGAGATCACCGCGGTCATAGGGGATCTCGAGGTCGAGTTCGATTGTCTTGGCGTGCAGACCTGCCACGATCGCGTCGAGCAGACCAGGGCAACCAGCCCCCGTCATGGCCGATATGAATACGGCATCCGGGTGGGTTGCGGTGAGGCGCGAAAGAGCGGTCGTGTCGATGGCGTCGGTCTTGTTGAAGACGGTGATCTCATCGACATGCTGTGCTCCGATCTCGTTGAGGACGGCGTGCACAGATGCGATCTGTTGGTCGGGATCGGCGTCCGAGGCATCGACCACGTGGACGAGCAGGTCAGCGTCTGCGATCTCCTCAAGCGTGGACTTGAATGCCTCAACGACCTCGTGTGGCAGATCGCGCACGAAACCGACGGTGTCCGAGATCAACGCAGGATGTCCATGGGGGAGTTCCAACTTGCGAATCGTTGAGTCGAGCGTTGCAAAGAGCTGGTCCTCCACGAGCACCCCAGCGTTTGTGAGATGGTTGAAGAGCGTTGACTTTCCTGCGTTCGTGTATCCGACGATGGCGACGACGGGATCGCCTGAGCGCTTGCGCTGTTTGGATCTGGTTTGTCTGGACCGGCCGGCGTCCTTCAGTTCCTTCTCGATCTTGCGTATCCGTTCGAGGATTCGACGTCGATCGGTTTCGAGCTT
>QMQC01000165.1 GCA_003648875.1 Actinomycetota bacterium | reverse complement strand
GATTGGTCGGTGTTCTTGCAATATCGGCCCCCGAACTTGTCGATTCATCTGCCACAGCACTTGGCAGCACACTGGTCATCGTCGCAGTCGTTCTCTACGGCCTCTCAACGAACATCGCAGTGCCGCTCCAACAGAAGTATGGATCTCTGCCGGTTCTGTTCAACGCTCAGCTCGCGGCCCTCATCGTTGTGATCCCGTTCGGTTTGTCACAGATTCCTGGTAGCACCTGGGCGTGGTCATCGGCACTTGCCATGGTTCCGCTCGGAGTTCTCGGAACGGGGCTCGCCTTCGTGCTCATGACCAATCTCGTCGGGCGCGTCGGTGGTCCGCGCGGATCGATATCGATCTATTTCGTTCCTGTGGTGGCGATCATCCTTGGCTTTGCTGTTCGTGGTGACAACATCGAGCCTGCTGCCATTGCGGGTACGGTGCTCGTGTTGCTCGGAGCGTGGATCGCATCGAGACGCGAGACATAGGGAATCTTGGTCGACTGTGTCGCCTATGCCTTCGAGACTGCTGCCAATACGGGCACAAATCCCGCGATCGCCTCACCTGCGTGGTCCATGACATCCGAGTATCAATGTACTGCGGCCTTCCTGAGCCCCTTCGGAGTCAGAACTTGGCCGATAGCAGAGTGATGACTTCCGTTGAAGGTCACTCTTCGGTGATATGACCGACGCTACTCAGTCGTGGCTTTCAATCTCGTTGTCGCTTCCGGTAGGCGGTCACCGCTTCGCGTGTTGAGCAGGGGGTCGAACAGTGGCGTCGAGAGCGGTTGCGCGAGGTGTCGACGTAGACGTCGTCACATGTGCCGGAGTGGCAAGAGCCGAATCGTTCGAGTCCATGGTCAACGAGGACCGTGGCCAATCCCATGGCCGTAACAACGCCAAGCCAGGACCTCATCGCTGAGTCTTGGGGCTCGAAGTGGAGGTGCGGATGTCCGGTATGGACCGAGATTCGAGGAGTTGCGGTACTTTCCGTGAGGATGGCGTTGAGTCGTTCCGACGCCTCCGTCTCGTCCTCCGATGATATGACCCCTCTGAGGGCATCTCGAAGCTCATGGATAGCAGTCAGTTCGCCTCGTCGCGGCTGGTGGGCGACGCCTTCCCAAATGTCCTTGTAGTCCTCCAGGAATACCTTCAAGGAGGCAAGGTCGCTGATCTCGTCCCCCCCACCGATGTATCGCTGGTCGGTGTTGACAAGCGTGACTGCCAGGCCGATCAACTCGTTGTTGTAATGGGCAAAATTCACTTGACTTATTACTTTCTGTCTTGTACTGTAATAAGCATAAGTCAATACACTACTTACGTCAAGACGGGAAGCACTATGGATTCATATTCCTCCATCGCCGCGGAGATGCACCGATACCGATCCGAACAGATGATCCGGGCGGTTGAAAGGGCGCGCTTGGTCGCCAGTCTCCCTCGAAAGGCCCGCTCCCTCAGGCTCGGGGCGTACCGATTGACATTCGGCAAGGTATCCCCCAGCGTTCCCCGCACTGCGGGACAGGTGCGGACCTATCGGTCCATGTCTGCATTCAACGTTGAAGGCTGAGCTGATCTACAGCCAACAACAGCACCCGCCGAATCTCCCCGATATCTCGCGACCTGCCGTTCCTATGTCCTGAAGCAGCACATGGCGGAGGGAGTGGGATTCGAACCCACGGAAGCTTTCGCCTCGCTGGTTTTCAAGACCAGTACTTTCGTCCGCTCAGTCATCCCTCCGGAGCCCGTAGTCTGGCATCGGTCCCCGTCAACTCGCACCTCATTCCCGCGTTCTGTTGGCCCTTGACCGCACCCGGTGCGGTTCAGAACCCGGGTTCACTGTTCTCGACAAACTCGAAGCGCAAAGCGAGCGCCCCAGGGGACGCTCGCTTCTGTCGGAGCTGGATGCTCCTATGCGAGGAGTTTCGCCTTCTGAGCTGCGAATTCATCCTCTGTTAGAAGGCCTTGGGTCTTCAGCCTGCCGAGCTTCTCTAGCTCGTCAGCAGCGCCCCCACCAGAGACGTCGCGGATGTACTGCTCAGCCATTTTCTGCTGTTTCACAGCCTGCTGCACCTGGCGTTCGTGCATCGAATCTCCTCGCGAAACGAGATACACCAGCACACCGAGGAGTGGCAGGATGATTACGAACAACACCCAGACAGCTTTCAAGACACCGTTGAGCTCCTCGTCGCGGAAGATATCGATGAAGACTGTGATCAGCAGCCACACCCAAATCACCCACATGAAGAAGAACAGCATCGACCAGAAAAGGTCAAATAGTGACATCGGTTTCCCTTCTTTGCACGCCTGGCGCGCAAATCCCACACGCTGAGACGGATTCGCCGCAGCTCGACGGGGTCGATCGTACCACGGCCAACAACCCACGACGACAGCGAGGCGAGGACGATATCGCGCCATCCTCCCGGTAGCGGAGGGGGAGGGATTTGAACCCTCGGGACCCCAAAAGGCCCAACGGTTTTCGAGACCGTCACATTCGTCCGCTCTGTCACCCCTCCAGACTGGCGGGATTGTACCGGGGTGACAGCCTCACTCGGACTTGGATCAGCGAACCTCGACGTGAAAAGACGCGCAAACACGAGTAGTTTCTGAGTAGAGAACTACCCATTGGAGGGACCATGCCAATCGCAACACCCGACCAATACAACGCCATGCTCGACGCGGCACGAGCCGGCAGGTACGCCTATCCAGCCATCAACATCACGTCGTCCGAGACCCTCAACGCCGCAATGCGAGGGTTCGCTGAGGCTGGTTCGGACGGGATCATCGAGATCAGCACCGGTGGAGGCTCGTTCGCATCAGGTACCTACGCCAACGACATGGCGTTGGGTGCCCAAGCGGTCGCGGAGATGGCCTATCTGCTTGCGGACGAATATCCCGTACTCATTGCTCTGCACACAGACCACTGCCAGGCAGACAAGGTCGACGAGTTCGTCCGTCCATTGCTTCAGGTCAGTAGAGAGCGCAAGGAGGTCGGTCTTCCCCCGCTCTACCAGAGCCATATGTTCGACGGCTCGGCG
Source organism: Actinomycetota bacterium (assembly GCA_003648875.1). GTDB lineage: Bacteria > Actinomycetota > Acidimicrobiia > Spongiisociales > UBA5794 > B3-G11. The sequence goes on along the minus strand of QMQC01000165.1, from coordinate 1,946 downwards.
ATCGACCTCGATGCGAACCTGAAGATCTCCGCTGATCTACTCAAGGAGATGAACGAACTCGACATCATTCTCGAACTCGAGGTCGGTGTTGTCGGTGGTGAGGAGGACGGAGTTTCGGCTGAGGGCGTCCCGAGCGAGAAGCTCTACACAACCAACGAGGACCTGCTCAAGACGGTCGATGCGATAGGACTCGGAGAGAATGGTCGCTACATACTCGCTGCGACGTTTGGCAACGTACACGGTGTGTACAAGCCAGGCAACGTGAAGCTACGCCCGGACGTGTTGCGCGAGGGGCAGGAGGCCATCAAGGCTGTGCATGGTGACGATGCTCACTTCGACTACGTGTTCCACGGCGGTTCCGGATCGGAGCTCGAGGACATTCACGCAGCGATCGATTATGGCGTGGTCAAGATGAACGTCGATACCGACAATCAGTACAACTTCTCCCGTGCAATTGCTGACCATTTCTTCACCGGGTACGAGGGTGTGCTCATGATCGACGGCGAGGTCGGCAACAAGAAGATCTATGACCCTCGCTCATATCTGAAGAAGGCTGAGATCGCAATGGCTGAAGGCGTGACCGAGGCCTGCGTGATGCTGAGAGGTGACGGGAAGTCCCTCCTGGGCTGAAACGACGGACGCCAGATGACGGGTTCTAACGGCGTCGGGAGAAGAAGTCCTCCATCAACTGGCGGCTCTCTGCCCCGCGGACGCCCTCGGTGAGTTCGATTCTGTGATTGAGACGTTCATCCTGGGGAATGTTGAAGAGTGACCACGCAGCGCCTGCCTTGAGGTCCGCAGCGCCGTAGACAATCCTGTCGATCCGGGCCCACACGGCCGCCATGGCACACATCGCACAGGGCTCAAGGGTGACAACCAATGTGTGGCCGGTCAGGCGCCAATGGTTGAGATCCCTGGACCGCTGCGAGATGACGAGCATCTCTGCGTGTGCTGTGGCGTCGCCACACTCCTCCCGCCGATTGTGGTCCCGTGCAACGATTTCACCTTCGCCATCGACAAGCACGGCTCCAACGGGAACATCGCCATATTCGAGGGCTGCGCGGGCCTCCTCAAGAGCGATCTCCATCGCATCATCAGCGTTCACTATTCGGTCTCTCCCTTCTAGGATTCCCATCCTACGGAGGGGTCGCATAGTCTGGCCTAGTGCGCGCGCCTGGAAAGCGCGTATGTGGAAACGCATCGAGGGTTCGAATCCCTCCCCCTCCGCCGGTCGCGAATCCACAAGAGTGACCTACCACGGCTCCCAAGCCCCCAAAATCAAGACCGGTCCATCGCTCGTTGCGACGGGCCAAAACAGCGAAACCAACAAGAGGCCTGCGTCGTACAACACTTCCTGGGTTCGAATCCCTCCCCCTCCGCCGGTCAGCCACAACGCTGCTCTGCTCGATCGCACCCGCTACGCTCGCTGGATGCATATCGATCCAGCACTCTTTCGAGATGATGCCGTCTCGCACGAGACACGCTCATTCAATGCAGAGCTTCAGGAACTGCTGATGTCACAACCTGACACCTCTCTGTTCACGCCTGACCAGATCCGCAAAGCAAGGCGCGAGGGTAAGAGCTGGATGGGACCCGTCGTGTACTCGGACCTTGCACAGACGATCACAATCGACGGTCCCGGAGGCGACCTCGATCTCCGCATCATCAACACCGGGCAATCCAACGGTGTCTACCTACATGTCCACGGCGGTGGCTGGGTTCTCGGCGCTGCCGACCTGAGCGACGTGCCAAACGAGGCCATGGCAGAAGCGGCGGGCGTCACCGTGGTTTCCGTCGACTATCGCCTCGCACCGGAACACCCATACCACGCCGGAGTCGACGCCTGCGCAGCTGCTGCGAAGTGGTTGCTCGATGAGGGAGAGTCGGAATTCGGCACCGACTGGTTCACGATTGGGGGCGAGTCGGCGGGTGCGAATCTCGTTGCT
>QMQC01000164.1 GCA_003648875.1 Actinomycetota bacterium | reverse complement strand
CGCTGTCCCAACATGGGAGGCAATGAACCCGATCACCTGCGCGAAGTATGGCTCGAACGGGGTCAAATCGCCGTGAGCGCCTTCCGGAACGACAAGAAGCTCGGTTCCTGGTCTCAGCGCGGCGAGCTGATGGGAATCCTCAACGGGAACGACGTCATCCTTCTCCCCATGCACGAGCAATAGCGGTGCCAGAACGTGCTCAACTCGGGCACGCGGAGCGATGATGTCGAACCTCTTTCCGATCATCGCTTCGCTGGCTCCCCACACGGCCCACCGAATGGGGCGGGGCAGGGGAAGATTCTCCTTCATCATTTCGCCGGGATGAGCGAAGGAAGCCACTGCTACCACCGCCGAGACGTCGTCGTGATACGAGGCGTAGTAGATCGATGCGGCAGCTCCGACCGAGTGTCCGATGACGGCAACATCGGCAACGTCATCGCGATCCCTCACATACTCAACAGCAGTACCGAGATCCTCGGCGAACCTCAGCATCGAGACATGATCGTCGTGCTCAGACAGACCGTGGCTCCGAGCGTCGAGGAACAGTGCGTGGAATCCTGCCTCTCTGATGGCTGGTGCCAGGTCGAGCATGTGGGATGCGTTGCCGCCCCACCCATGAAGCACAACAACGGCTGGAGCGTTGCGACCAGCCGGGATGAACCAACCGTGCAGCCGGATACCTCTTGGATTCGTGAGCCCAATCTGCTCTTCGGGGAGCCCCATATCCGATGGCGACCGCTGGACTTCTCGCAGGGGCGGGCGCCATGCTCGCTTGAACAACCGTGGCGTCGCGGCCACAACGCCGGCCCCGATGACGAGCGGTATTGCGATGCCTCTTCTCATGCGAGGAGAATAGGCATCAGACACCATTCGGAATACGGGCGTGTGGGCATCGTTGGAATTCCCATGGATATCGAAGCACTCATGCAAGATCGCAAGGACAAGGACGAGTTCTTCGGTCTCAGCCCTCAGTCCCCGATCCCGGATCAGGATCGAGGAACGTTCAGCGGATTGGCCTTCTTCGATCCAAACCCAGACCTCGTGTTCACCGTTCAACCGGCTCCGGTTGAACCGACTCCTGTGACGATCCAGACGACAACGGGCGAAGTACGCACCTACCACAGGGTCGCAACCGTAACCCTCGCCATCGACGCGACGGATGTGGTACTTGCTCTCTACTCGACCGGGCACGACGGCCTCTTCCTGCCGTTTCGAGACGCGACGTCTGGTAATCGGAGCTATGGGGCGGGGCGCTACCTCGATATTGCTCCGAATGAGAACGGATCGATCACTATCGACTTCAACTACGCCTATGCCCCGTTCTGCGCCTACTCAGAGCAATACTCATGCGCGCTTCCGCCACGCGAGAACTGGATGTCCGTGTCGATCGAAGCTGGCGAACGCACGGCGGAGTGACTCAAGTTGATCGAGGTTCTACTGCCATCCACAGATGCCGGAGTTGCATTGCAGTTCGGACTGCTGTTCGGATCAACCACGGCCGGCCTGTGGTTCACACGTCGCGACAGGGATCTCAGGCGCCTTGTCTTCGGCATCGGCCTTCTTGTGGCCGGACTGATGGCCATCCGAGCGATTCACTAGCGACGGGTGAGTATCGTGGCCCACGTGTTCGAATTCAAGGGTTCACCTGTGCCGATCAGAGATGATCTGAAGGACGCGTACACTCGGCTCTGGTCTCATCTCGCGGAACCAGGACCAACTCTGACAGGGACCCAACGACTTGAGATCGCCGCACATGTTCGGATGGCTCGGAGTGGAGACACTCCCCAGCCGAACGATCTCCCCTCATCACTCCTCACGCTCGCCGCGACACTCTTTGTGGATCCATCCAGGGTCGATGGGCCAATGGTTCTCCAGACAACGGAAGCTGTTGGCGACCCCATGGTCGTCGAGGCCATCTCCATCGCATCCATGCTGTCTGCCGTGGACGGCGCCCACGCAGCTCTCGGCGCGGATCTTGAGCCTCTTCCTTCACCGCTTGTCGGGAACCCGACCGATGAGATCACCAGGGGGTTGAAGCGGCGTCACACGCATGTGCCGATGCCTGCCGGAGCGATCCCCATCGCGCTCGACCTGCTGCCGAGCGTCGGAAAGGCGTTCCGGAACAGCTTCGGACCGCAATACATGATGGAACACGAAATGGCTTCTGCCGACTTCGATCGCACACCAGGGCTCAATCGTGCCCAAATCGAGATCGTGTCCTCGCGCACTTCGCTTCGCAACAAGTGCTTCTACTGAACACTCAGCCATGTGCAGATGCTCCGTGTGAGCGCCCTCGCTTTCGGATACGACCTAAACATTGCAGGAATCGGTGACCCCTCCATCGCCATCGGTGTTCCCGGCGGGAATCACTTGCTTGCCCTCGTCGACGCCACCATGGCTGGGTCACCCGATGGCATTACGGACTCCCAGAGGGCAATCATCGACGAGCTCGGCCCGGAAAGCCTGGTTGACGCGGCAAGCGTTTTCGGCAATTTTGAGATGATGAACCGGGTCGCGGAAGGTACGGGAATCTCGATCCCCGCCCAAGCCATCGATCGGATGAAGGATACGATCGACAAGCTCGGCATCGATAGCCTCCAGAAATCCTAAGCTGTTTACTAACCGATTCGTCATGCGCCCAACAAGGCGCGAGAATCTGAGATACAGACCAACCCAGGAGGTAGACGTGACCGATACAGGCATAGAGAACCTACTTCAGGAGGAACGCCTCTTTCCGCCTTCCGATGAATTCGCCGCACAGGCAAATGCGGGGCCAGAGCTGTACACCGAGGCATCCGAAGACTTCGTCGCTTACTGGAGAAGGCAGGCCCTCGAACGCATCACATGGTTCAAGGAGCCGACTGAGGACCTAGATGACTCGAACGCCCCGTTCTTCAAGTGGTTCGCGGACGGCGAGCTGAACATCTCCTACAACTGCTTGGACCGTCACCTCGATGCCGGTGGAGGGAAGGTTGCGTACCACTGGATAGGGGAGCCGGGGGATCGCCGAACCGTCACCTATCAGCAGTTGTCAGATGAGGTGAACCGGTTTGCAAACGGCTTACGGTCCCTCGGTGTTGAGAAGGGCGACAGGGTGGCGATCTACATGGGAATGGTCCCTGAACTCGCCGTTGCCATGCTGGCGTGCGCACGGATCGGGGCACCACACTCTGTCATCTTTGGGGGGTTCAGCGCTCAATCGATCATCGATCGTGTTCAGGACGCCGAAGCGAAGTTGCTCATCACCGCCGACGGCGCGTGGCGCCGTGGAACCGTTGTTCCACTCAAGGAGAGCTGTGATGAAGCAATGCTCTCGACTCCTTCGATAGACCACTGCATCGTGTACGAACGCACGAAACAGGGAGTGTCCATGACCCAGGGCCGCGACATCTGGTGGCACGACCTCGTCGCTGATCAGTCGACTGAATGCGAGCCTGAGGTGATGGGTGCCGAGGACCTTCTCTACATCCTCTACACGTCCGGAACGACGGCAAAGCCGAAGGGGATCATGCACACCACCGGCGGCTACATCACGAGTGCCGCCAGCACACACTCGCTCGTGTTCGACGTGAAGCCGGAGAGCGATGTCTACTGGTGCGCTGCGGACATCGGATGGGTCACTGGCCATACCTACATCGTGTATGGACCCCTTGCGAACCACACGACGAGCGTGATGTACGAGGGGACGCCGGATTACCCGGAGAAGGATCGGCTGTGGTCGATCATCGAGGAGTACGGCGTGACCATTCTCTATACGGCGCCGACTGCGATTCGCGCGTTCATGAAGTGGGGAGCAGAGTATCCAGAGCGTCGCGATCTGTCCTCGCTCCGTCTCCTCGGAAGCGTAGGGGAGCCGATCAATCCCGAGGCCTGGATGTGGTACCACGAGAACATCGGATCGAGCAACTGCCCGATCGTCGATACATGGTGGCAGACAGAAACGGGAAGCATCATGATCTCACCGCTTCCAGGTGTGACCACGACGAAGCCCGGTTCTGCCACAAAGGCGATGCCGGGAGTCAGCGCTGAGATCGTTGACCAGGAGGGCAACCGCGTGTCGCCCGGAGGTGGTGGCTTCCTGACGATCACCAAGCCGTGGCCCGCCATGCTCAGATCCATCTACGGCGATGATGAGCGTTACGTCAGCACCTACTGGTCACAGTATCCGGGCAGGTACTTCGCCGGCGACGGCGCCAAGATCGATGACGACGGCTACCTGTGGATCCTGGGCAGGGTCGACGACGTGATGAACGTATCGGGCCACCGTATCTCCACGATGGAGGTCGAATCTGCGCTCGTCTCACATCCGGCCGTTGCTGAGTCCGCTGTGGTCGGAGCAACGGACTCCCTGACAGGACAAGCGATCGTCGCGTTTGTGACACTGCGCGGTGGCTTCGAGGAATCTGACGGTCTCAACGATGAACTGCGCAAGCATGTTGCGGTCCAGATCGGACCGATCGCGAAGCCGAAATCGATCATTTTCACTCCCGACCTGCCGAAGACACGGTCGGGCAAGATCATGCGACGCCTGCTTCGGGACATCTCGGAAAACCGGGACCTCGGAGACATCACAACGCTCGCAAACGCCGATATCGTTGCGAACATCGCGAGTCAGTCAGAAGCCCAGCGCAAAGACGCCTGACAACCGGCACCGCCGCATCGTTCATCGTGAACGGGCTGAATCAAAGCTGTCGTCAGGCAATCGTCAGCTGCTGCAGGTGCCGGTTCGCAGCGCTTGCAGCAGCTCTGCCTGAGCCAACCGCCAGGGTCATGCCTCCACCGCCGATCCATGCGCCCGCAAGGAATAGATTCTCGACGGGGGTCGTGGGTCTTCGTCGGTTCATCTGGCTGAACACGGTTTGCTCACGACCGTACAGACTGCCGCTTGGCTGCATCACATAACGCACGTTGGTCAGCGGCGTCCCTACCTTCCTAACAACGATGGACTCCCTGAGCCCAGGAATCCTCTTGGCAGCGCGAT
>QMQC01000163.1 GCA_003648875.1 Actinomycetota bacterium | reverse complement strand
GGGGTTCCCCCAGGAGCTGCCCCGAAGCTCCTGCCATTTCGATGGCGCAAGGGTTCGAGGTCTGTTCTGTCCGGGATTCCTGTCTCGCGAGTCCTGCTCCCGATGGCGGCCACTGGGCGGTTGGGCGGGCGATCCGAAGAAGTCCGGGGGCATCTTCTGGGTTTCTCTTCCGACTCGGTGGTGGGGGGGGGGTTTGGCTGGCCGATTTGATCTCCAGCTAGCATGCCGCGTCAAGACTCGCCGTCGGCGCCGCAAAGAGGAACTGAAGCATGGCTAGCGATCGTTTGGCAATTCATCCACGCTCGGCGTTCGACGTGGCCCAGGATCTCTCTTCGGGGCGTATGGCCGACACCGACTGGACGAGTCCACTGAATTTCTCGGCCTCGTATTTCGCCGGTGACGACGTGACGAGAGTCGCCAGGGACGCGTTCCTGGAACACATCGGAGACAATGTCACGCACCGCTTCGGACTTCACCCCAGCGTTCAGCGCTACGAGCACGAAGTCCTCGACTTCGTCCAGGCGTTACTGAATGCTCCCGACGGAGCACATGGAACGGTTACAACCGGTGGGTCGGAGAGCATCTTTCTGGCGATGAAAGCAGCCCGCGATTGGGCTCGCGTTGAAAGGACACAGGTCGCATCGCCCGAGATCCTCCTCACGCATACCACCTATCCGGTGTTCAACAAGGCTGCCCATGCGCTCGGAATCCGCGTGGTACAGGTAAGCCAAAGCGACGGCTATCGCGCAGATCTGGCCGCGGTCGAGGCCTCCATCACCGACAACACCATCATGATGGTGGGTGGAGCGCCACCGTTCCCCTACGGTCTCGTCGATCCGCTTCCGGAGATGTCTGCGCTGGCGGCCGAGCACGGGATATGGCTGCATGTCGACGCCTGCATTGGTGGCTTCGTGCTGCCCTTCGCCGAGGCATTGGGGCGGTCCGTACCGATATTCGACTTCCGGCTCCCGGCGGTACGATCGATGTCGGTCGACTTCCATAAGTACGGCTACGCGATGCGCGGGTGCTCTGCGGTGATCCTTCGCAGCGAGAGCCAAAGCTGCTTCCAGACCTTCCACTCCGACGTGTGGCCAGCGGGTGTCTACTCCAGCGACACGGTGGCCGGGTCTCGCGCCGCGGGCCCAGTTGCCTCGGCCTGGGCGGTGCTCCAATTCCTCGGCTATGAGGGCTATCTCGATCGTATGGGCCGGACCCTCGTCGCGACTGACCGGCTGATCGGAGCCATCAATTCCATCGAAGGACTCTCGGTGCACGGGACCCCGGAGGGCGTGCATTTCTCGTTCGGGTCTGACGAGTTCGACATGATGGCAGTCGGGAATGGATTGATGGCCAAGGGCTGGATGATGAACCTCCAGACCGAGCCGAACTCTCTGCTATTGATGCTCAGCTCGCAGCATGACGCCGCGGTGGTCGATCGATACGTCGCGGAGCTTGCGAAGGTGTGCGACGAGGTCAAGGCCGGGACGATCGCGGAAGCGGGCAATGATCAGGCATACGGTATCTACTGAGGGTGGCCACCATGAGGATTCGAAAGATCGTGACCATCGCGGAGGTCATCAACGGTGAAGGCAGAGGTGAGGCCGTGCGTCCCGTCACGCGTGTCGCGGGGGCCGGCATCATCTACAACCCGCACGCCGGGCGGTTCGTTGACGATGTGAGTGATCTTTTCTCCGTCGGATATGAGCTCGGCGTCATGTTGATGAAGCACATGCTCCCTCTGCTCCCTGCCCCCGCAGAGAGCTATGGCAAGGCAGCCATCGTCGGTGTCAACGGCGACCTGGAACATGGCCATGCCCTGCTCCATCCCAAGCTTGGCAAGGCAATGCGCGACCCAATCGGTGGTGGCCAATCGTTGATCCCTTCTTCAGCTCGTGTCGGCCCTGCCGGAGCGACCGTGGATATTCCGCTCGGCCACAAGGACGACCAGTGGTCCTTCGATCATTTCGACGCCATGACCATTTGTGTGCCCGACAGCCCTCGTCCGGATGAGATTCTGATGGCTATTGCCATCGCTGACGGTGGCCGGCCCATCCCCAGAGTCGGGAAGGCCCGAACGGCGACGTGATGACGACTGACTTGCTTGACGGGGTTGATCGTGACCGACTCGTGGCGGATCTGGTGGCGATGATCGCCATTCCGAGCATCAACCCTTTCGACTCACCTCCTCGGCCCGGCTTTCGAGAACGGGAGCTTGGAGAGTTCTTCGCAGATCGACTTGCCGAGATGGGTATGGAGGTCGGCTCACACTCCGTGGTTCCAGGACGTCCGAATGTGTGGGGTTCGCTCGGAGGCTCGGATGGTCGCCGATTGATGTTGTGCGGACATCTGGACACCGTTGGCATCGAAGGCTATCCCGATGGACTGGCGGCGCGGGTCGAAAGCGATCGCGTGTACGGACGGGGGGCGTGTGACATGAAGGCAGGGCTGGCCACGTTTCTTGAAGCGGTTCGCGTGCTTGCCAGCTCGGGGATCAGCCTCGGAGGTCAACTCATCGTGGCCGCCCTGGCCGACGAGGAACACCAGATGATCGGATCCAAGAGCTATCCGGAGCATGGACCGATGGCCGACTTCGGAATCCTCGCCGAGCCGACTGGTCTGACCGTTGCCCCGGCTCACAAGGGTCAGGTCGGGTATCTGGTACGAACGTTCGGCACTGCAGCGCATTCGAGCCGGCCGGAGGAGGGGGTCAATGCCATTCGATCCATGGCACGGCTGATCGAGGCGCTCGGCGGGTACGCAAAGGACTTGTCGAGGAGGGATCCACACCCTCTGTGTGGACACGGACGCTCCAGTCCGAACGTCATCAGAGGTGGGACGATCCTTTCGACGATCCCCGATCACTGCGAGTTGGAACTCGACAGACGCACCCTCCCGGGTGAGACGGCCGGGAGCGTCAGGGTCGAGTTCGAGGCGTTGTTGGAAGAGTTGCAAGAGACCGATCCCCGCTTTCGATATGACTTGGAAGGTCCCATCCTCGATCTCCAACCACTCGACACACCGATCGACTCGGCAGTGGTGCAGTCGGTTCTGGCTGCCCGACGAGATGTCACGGGGCAGTCCGATGTCATCGGTGCACTCACCGGTGCCACCGATGCTCCGAATCTTGGTTTCCCGTGCGTGATCTTCGGACCAGGGTCCACTACACAGGCTCACACTGCGCACGAGTTCGTCGAAGTTGACCAGATGGTGGTCGCAACTCGGGTGCTGGTCCTCACCATCGTCGACATGCTCGGCTCGCCCGAGGCATGAATCGAATCCCCGTCTGGCGTTGTTGCGTGGTCGAGGGTTGTCCCTCGAAGACGCAGGAGGCGAGCCGCACCTGTTGGCGGCATCGTTGCAGTCGGCAAGAAGACGATGTCGGCGAAGCAGCTACCGGCCATAGAGGAGCACATCGGTATCGCTCCGAAGGAGCTCGAAGAAGCCGATCTCGCTGCAGCCATGCAAGACCTGGGCATACCCGACGAAGAGATCTCTGGAGGTGCCGTCGAGGCGTAGCTGGGTGTTGTGATTCGTGAGGTTGTTCCAACGCCGGCAGGGATTCCCAGTTTCCGGTAGGTCGTGACAACACCCCTCACAAGGAGAGGAATCGGGAACCATGATGGTCGTTCTGGGTACAGATGCCCACAAGAGAAGCCATCAGACCCCTCAAACGCAAACGTCGACCACCGGACCCTCCGAGCAGACACCCAAACAACCCCTGCCCGCACAAGCCGCTTGAAATAGGAGAAGCACTGCGAACGAGTACGCTTGACCCATCTAAACGAGGTGAATGAGAGTGAGTTCAAACAGCAAATGTGTGGCCGGCGGAGGGGCGATCTACGGTCTCGGTATCTTTGGTGCGCTCGTCTACTTCTGGCAGCAGGCTGACTCGTTCTGGGACTATGTGGGCTCGATCTTCCAAGCGTTCTTCTGGCCAGCGTTCATGGTCTATGAGGTCTTCTCCGCCCTCGGCGGCTGAGCAACGGGGATGTCCTCAGTCGGCCGGCCCAAAGACAGCACGGTTGCGTTCGCCAGAAGCGGGAGAGTCGTGAGGTCTATTGGCGTTCTCGACGAAACGCAGAAGCCCTGAAGGCATATCGAGACACCCACCACAAGTATCAATCAGGCACATATGGCGCGCTCAATGCGGGCGAGCGAACCAAGTCGGCCTGGATGCGGTAGGTTGTCGAAGATCGAGATGGGGAGGTTGTTCATGGGTGACGGGTCTGGTTTTCAGGTCAGTGAGGATGCTCCCCGCCACTATCAGACTCAGGTGGCAAGGTTCATGGTTCCCATCTCTGAGTCCCTTGTCTCGTCGGTGGTCGAGCCAGGCGACGTCGTATTGGATGTTGCGTGCGGGACCGGTATTGCCACAAGGCTCGCCGCTGCCGCAGCGGGCTCGTCCGGCAGGGTTGTCGGCTCCGACCTGAATCAAGGGATGATCCGCTACTCCAGACAGGTGTCGGCTGTTGAATGGCCTGAAATCGTATGGGACGAAGCTTCGGCGCTTGACCTGCCCTACCAAGATGCCTCATTTGATCGTGTGATTTGTCAGCAAGGCGTGCAGTTCTTTCCCGATCCTGGTGCCGGTCTTGCAGAGATGGGACGGCTGACGAGAACGGGTGGGAGTGTCGCCGTTACCGTGTGGTCTGAGCTTTCCACGTCTCCATACTTTGAGGCCCTCGTGGAAATGCTCATCGAGCACGCACACCTAGATCCGAGCGAGCCGGCATTCACCGCAACAGAAGACGAAATCGTCGAATGGTTCCACGCAGGGGGGCTGTCAGTCCCGACCGTCGAGTTGGTGGAGGCAGAGGTAGAGCTACCACCGATGGGTGATTACATACCGGCACACCTGAAAGCAGTGCCGTGGGCCGGCTCCTACTTCAGTCTCGACGAACCATCCCGACAGGCCGCCATCGAACAGGTCGAGGGCCGAATGGGCAAGTACAGGACGCCAAACGGCTTCCTAAGCCCCTTCGGTTCGCACCTCGCCCACGCCACGCAAT
>QMQC01000162.1 GCA_003648875.1 Actinomycetota bacterium | reverse complement strand
TGATCGTCGGTACGCATATCGTTGGATGGACATAGGTCACATCGCAGAATGGATGACGGACCAGGTCAGGCAACATTGGGACCAGATTAAGACGGTCCAGTCGAAGGACCCTGCCCTGAGCTTCCTTCTGCTGTTCGAGAAGGCCAGGCGCGGAGAGAGCTGATTGCTGTGTTCGATGTCGTGCTGTGGCGGCCGGAGATCCCGCCGAATACTGGGAACTTGATGCGTCTGGCGGTCAATACCGGCTGCAAGTTGCACCTCATCGAACCGTTGGGTTTCGAGATGGACGACGCTCGTCTCCGGCGGGCAGGTCTGGACTATCGCGAGTTCTCCGACGTGGCGACGTACCGGTCCTTCGAGGGATTCGTGGCCTCCAATCACCCCGCGCGCATGTTTGCCTTTACGCAACACGCCGAGCGCCTGTACACAGATGTTGGATTCAAGCCTGGCGATGCGTTGCTGTTCGGTCGCGAATCTGATGGGCTGCCGCCAGACGTTCTCGACAGCGAGGCCGTGACCGACCGGGTGAGAATACCGATCGCCGAGGGAGGTCGAAGTCTCAATCTCGCAAACGCAGCCGCTATTGCCGTCTTCGAAGCGTGGCGCCAGAACGAATTTTCCCAGGGCGATCTCGGCTGACGGCAGCGAACTGTGAACTGTGAACTGATAACTTCTTCCCATGATCCACAAGACACCCATTTCTGTTCGGTTCTACGAGCTCGATCCCTACCGGCACCTCAATCACTCCGTGTACATCCAATACTTCGAGACGGGTCGCATCGACCTGTTCAAGCACGTGGGGTGGAGTCTCACCCAGATGGCGGATCTCGGCACCCAGATAGTCGTTGTCAGCATCGAAACGCAGTTCATCGCACCTGGTGTCGAGGGCGACGAACTTGTTGTTGAGACCTGGGTCGAGGAAGTGAAGAGGGTTTCGATGCACTTCGGCCAGCGCTTGGTGCGTGGAGATGACGTGCTGGCCACACAATCAGTTCACGGTGCCTGCGTCAGTCTCGATGGCCGCCCAAAGCGTATCCCGGACGACCTGACTGCCGGTCTGATCTCCTTCCGACAGACAGGGCAATGACTGCATCGATAGAACGAATCGAGGACTCCGGCTTTGAGGCATGGTCGCCCGACGAGACGACCGTGATCGCTGGCTGGACTGTCGCATCAAGTGGCGGATTCACCCGACGGCTCAACTCAGCGTCATCTCGCGGTACGGCGGACACGTCATTGGCAACCCGCGACGCGATCGCGGCCTGGCTTGCGGCACGTGGAGCCACTCTCACTGTGAGGGTCACTCCGCTCATGGATGAGCGTTTCGTGGGCGATTGCGCTCGGAAGTGGGATCTTGTTTCCCTTGACGAAACGATCGTCATGGTGCGCAACCCCTTATTGAACGGCGACTACAGCGATGTGGCTACGGTCGACGCCGACGACCCTGCGTACACATCAGATCTCTTCGATCTCAACCGACGCGCCCCCTCTGTCCGTGCGTCATGGGACCGAATCGTCGAGAGAATCCGTACAGACGCCGTCGGATTGTGGATACCCGGAAGGGCTGTTGGCTTCACGGTGGTTCGGAGGGGAGTGTCGTCAGTCTTCTCCGTTGCCGTGAGGGAACAAGATCGTAGAACCGGATTGGCAACGAGCATCATGAGCGCCAGCGCCGCGTGGGCGATGGACCGCCGCTCAGACTGGCAGTTCGTGCAGGTACTCGGAACGAACCGACCTGCGATCGAGTTGTACGAGAAGCTGGGTTTCACCGAGCGATATCGCTATCGATACTTGCAGGCGCCGCCAGTTCGGATATCCGCGTAGGATCACGCCGGGAGGACGATGAACAAGACACGAGTAGCCACCTGGTCAGACCTCGAACCCGGCGGTCTTGCCCACGCCGTTGTTGCGGGAGTGGATCTCATCGTTGTGCGTTGGCCGGACGGCGAAGGGCACAGCGTCCTCTATGGTCGATGCGTTCATCGAGGCGCTCTCATGGCTGATGGGCGGATCGAAGGTGACAATCTCGTATGTGGGGTGCACTCGTGGGACTACAGGTACGACACGGGAGTATCGAGCTACCGAGCCAAGGACGTCCTGCACAAGTTCACATCCGTTGTTGAAGACGACTCGGTGTGGATGGACCTCGATGAGGTCACAGCATGGGCAGAAAGCCATCCCCAACCATACGACCGCAACGCCTATCAGGGAACTTATCAGGACCCGACGGGCACGCACGACGAGCCCTTCGTCAAGGACATCAGAGAACTGGCAAAGAACGGCCTCGATCGAGTCGGCCACCACGGTGCAACCGGTGCAATGGGAGTACCGCGCAACAAGCTACCTGCATGGGACGATATCCAGATCATCACCGCTCAACTTGCGCGCCCGCCCCTCCTTGATGACGAGCCTGTCGACACATCGATCACGATCGGTTCGGCAGCGGCGAAACCACTCAGGCTCGACATCCCGCTCTTCGTCTCCGACATGTCCTTTGGAGCTCTCTCTCGGGAGGCGAAGATCGCTCTCGCGCGAGGCGCTGAACTGGCCGGAACCGCTATGGCGTCGGGTGAAGGGGGCGTGCTCCCCGCGGAGAAGGCCGAGTCGAGTCGATATCTCTACGAGCTTGGATCAGCAAGATTTGGCTTCTCCTGGGACAGACTTGCCGACGTCCAGGCCTTCCATTTCAAGGGAGGCCAGGCCGCAAAGACAGGTACGGGAGGACATCTTCCTGGGCCGAAGGTGACGGCTGAGATCGCCGGAGTTCGCGACATTCCGGTCGGTGAGACTGCCATCTCGCCTGCCAGGTTCCCCGAATGGACGAAGCCGGCACAGTTCGCTGAATTCGCCACGGAGGTACGCGAGCGCACAGGGGGGATTCCGATCGGCTTCAAGCTGTCGGCCCAACACATCGAAGCTGACCTCGAGGCCGCACTCGAGGTTGGCGTTGACTACGTGATCCTTGACGGCAGGGGAGGGGCAACGGGTGCGGCGCCGCTCCTGTTCAGGGACAACATCTCCGTGCCGACGATTCCCGCCCTCGCGCGGGCGCGCGCCTTCCTGGACCATGCCGGGGCACGCGACATCACTCTGATCATCACGGGTGGGCTTCGAACGCCGGCAGACTTCGTGAAGGCACTCGCCCTTGGCGCCGACGGGATCGCGGTGTCGAATGTTGCCCTTCAAGCGATCGGATGCATCGGCATGCGAGCGTGCAATACCAACAATTGCCCGGTTGGCATAGCAACTCAGCAAACCCATCTGCGATCCAGGCTCCCGGTCGAGGAAGCGGCACGGCGTCTTGCGAGGTACTTCTCGGCAGCGACGGAATTGATGGCGGTTCTCGCCAAGGCGTGTGGGCACAGTTCACTGGCTGACTTGGAGGTCGACGATCTCACGACGTTCGACCGGGACATGGCTTTGCTCTGCGGGGTTTCCTACGGCGGTGTCGGGCACCGCTGAGACACACCCCAGCGCAGGCAACACCGTACAATCCGCGTTGCGGGCCCGTAGCTCAGTTGGTTAGAGCTGGCGACTCATAATCGCTCGGTCGCAGGTTCAAGTCCTGCCGGGCCCACTCGAGACATAGTTGCACGAGACTGCCCCGGTCTGATTCGTTCCGTGATTTGGGTCCCTCCGGTTTGAGCTTGGCGGAGCGATGTTTCGATGTGCGAGTCGGGTTTTCGTGTGGTCGGTGCTTTTGGTTCAAGTCCTGCCGGGCCCACTTCGGCCGTTCATGCGCGAGATTGCCTTGGATCGGTTTCTCGCTCTCCGGTGGTGTCTCTGGTTCGAGCTTGTCGGAGTGATCCGGTGGCGTGTGGGTCTTGTTTTCGTGTGGTCGTCAACCACCCAACGTGTTCCAATTCTTGGTACGCTGGGTCGACAGCGGAGGGAGACAATGCGATGACGGATGCAGCCGCACTCGTCGACGTCGAGGCATTGCGGGCCGAAGTATCGAACAAGTACCGCGACGTGGCACTTGATCCTCACCGTGAATACCACTTCCACACAGGTAGGCAGCACGCGGTCCGTCTCGGCTATGACCAGCCAACGATCGATCAGCTTCCTGATCGTGCAGTCGAGTCCTTTGCCGGGATTGCCAATCCGTTCAGTCTCCGGGCGCTTCGTCCGGGCGAGCGGGTCGTCGACCTGGGGTCGGGTGCTGGCTTTGATAGCTTCGTGGCCGCCTTGCTCATCGGTGAGGGCGGGTCGGTTGTTGGCATTGACATGACGCCCGAGATGTTGACCAAATCTCGTGAAACCGCGGAGTTGCTCAACATGGACAATGTCGAGTTCATGGAGGGGTTTCTCGAAGCTCTGCCGATTGAAGATGGCTGGGCAGACGTGGTGATCTCCAACGGCGTCTTCAACCTCTGTAGCGACAAGCGGGCGGCGTTCGATGAAGCGTGGCGAGTGCTCCGCAGCGGCGGCGTCCTCCAGTTCGCCGATATAGCCAACGGGAAGCCGGTCCCGGAGGCCGCTCTGCGCGACATCGACCTCTGGACCGGTTGAATTGCTGGCGGCCTGCCGTGCGCAGGCTGGAAGATCCAGTTGGAGGATGCCGGCTTCGTCGACATCACGATTGGAGAACCGGTCGATACGTTCGATGGTGCCGGAGGTGAGGCGAAAGCTAGAACCTACGAGGTCTACGGCTACTCCTTCCTCGCCTACAAGCCCTGAGCGCGTTGCGAGAATCAGTGCAGGCGTCGACCCGTTGGCCGCGAAGTCAATCTTCAAGCCTTGGGCGCCTGAACATGCCCAAGAGCCGATGCAAACGGGCTCTCGTGCTCAACTTGGACGACTCCCTTCCCTCAAGTCCGGCAAGCCGACCCGCTGAATTCCCACGACGAGCGGCGCAGCCGTGTCCCCGCGTCGACCGCTCCCGGCCTTATTGATGAATCGGAAGTCGGGGCAACGGACTCGACCACATCAGCGGATACATTGGTTCGAGTTCTGTCCTTCCGGGCCCACATTTGCGAATTCGCGAGCCTTCGCAAACATCTGAACCTACATTTCGAGCGTTTCCTGGTA
>QMQC01000161.1 GCA_003648875.1 Actinomycetota bacterium | reverse complement strand
CGTAGGTACGGGGCTTTCGGGGTGTGGGCCTACCTGGATTTGAACCAGGGACCTCATCCTTATCAGGGATGCGCTCTAACCAGGCTGAGCTACAGGCCCGTCGGAATCAACAAGGTTACCAACCTCACTCTGCAATCAACCAGAGGAATAGCGCTCGATCAGGTCCTTGTACCAGTACGCGGAGTCCTTGAGGATTCGTTGCTGTGTTGGGTGGTCAACCCACACGAGTCCGAACCTTTGGGAGTATCCGGCGCGCCATTCGAGGTTGTCTAGAAAGGACCACACAAAATAGCCATCGACCGGCACGCCTCGGTCGCGAGCGCTCCGCACCGCATCGATGTGGGCATCGAGATATTTGATGCGTCTGCGATCGTGCACTCCACCATCCGGAACGGGACCATCGCTGTAGGAAGCGCCGTTCTCGGTCACGACGATCGACTTCGGGGACCATTCTTGGTGTACGCGGAGGAGGAATCGTTCCATGGCGTCGGGATCCACGAGCCAACCCATCTCGGTGAAGCCGCTTGGAGGGTTGATACCCACAGGGCCCTCGGGGTTGTCCTGTTCCTCTTCACCAGCAGCGATGCGAACTGACGTGTAGTAGTTGAGACCGCAGAAGTCGATGGGTGTCGCGATGAGTTCCTCATCACCCGGTCGGATCAGGCCGGGATCGAGCCGCCCCAATGCTTGGTACGCCTCGACCATGTCCTGCGGATATCCCTTGCCGAACACAGGGTCGAAGTACCAACGATTCCTGAAACCGTCGAAATGGCGGGTTGCAGCGATATCGCTCGCACTCTCCGAAGCTGGCTCAGCTGGACGGCAGTCGAGGGACAGTCCTACGTTTGCGTCGGAAACCTTCTCCCTTATCGCTGCGGTTGCCGATCCGTGAGCCATGAGCAGGTGATGGGCAGCTGCAAGCGTGGTGGGCCAATCATTGAGACCAGGAGCGAACAGTCCCTCGAGATGGCCGAGGGTCGCAATGACCCACGGTTCGTTGATGGTAATCCAGTTCTTCACGCGATCCCCGAGGCGGTCTCTCATCACGGACGCGTACTCGGTGAACCAATCCACGGATCGCCGATTGGCCCACCCCCCTTGGTCTTGGAGGGTCTGGGGAAGATCCCAGTGGTACAGCGTCAACCACGGTTCGATGTCTCGATCCAGCAGACCATCGATGAGCCGGTCGTAGAACGCAAGGCCAGTCTGGTTTACCTCGCCTGTGCCCTCGGGTAGGACGCGTGTCCAAGCGATCGAGAAGTGATAGGCATCAACACCGATTTCGCCAAGGAGATCCAGGTCCTCCTCGAGCCTGTGGTAGTGGTCGCATGCAACATCGCCGGTGTCGACCATCGGCAGCGTGTGGGCCATGGTGTCCCAGATGGAGGGGCCCTTCCCTCCTTCGTTCCAGGCGCCCTCGATCTGATATGCCGACGTTCCGACACCCCACACGAAGCTCTCCTGATGTCCTGACATGCTCCCGACGCTAGCGCGAACCTCGTGCGTCCTCCACCTGATCGAGACGCACCGGCTCGATCAGGATTCCTGAGGCGATTGCTTCACTCGACTTGGGTCGACGCGAACAATTACTGCGTCGATCCCCGACGAAGGGTGCTTGTTCAATTGAATACGCAAGCCAACGACGCGCAGACCGAAGAATCGGCAGGTCCGCGGCGTCGCACGCTTGAGGAATCCGACCAGATCACCGAGACGGTTGAGCGATCGATGCGCCTGCTGGCCGTGATCGGTCGTGTCGTGGGGTGGGCATGGATGCTCATGCTCGTCATAGCGACGCTCAAGGTCGATGTTGGAGCGAACAGCACGATAGTGATCGGATCGATGGTTCTCGCGACCGCTTGGGCTGTGCTCTCGATAACGACGATTGCAAAGCGGGTGACCAGACATGATGGTGACACCAGCACAAGTTGTGGGCCTTCAGGGGGATCCGTCGGATTCTCTCGTGCTCATAGGGTTCTTCGGATGATGCAGCCTTCCGTTCTCCGCCTAGGATGCCGAATGAGCGTCTCAAGGGAAGGACAGACGCAATGAAGTGGGTTGTGCTTGCACACATAATGTCCGGAGCGACATGGTTTGGCGGTCAGGTATTCGTTGAGGCATTGATGGCTTCAGCTGTGCGCACCGGAGATCCAGAGACCATCATGACCATCGGTGTCAGGGTTGGGAAGACGAGTTCTCGTATCTTCAGCATCGCAGGGATTCTCGCGGTCATATTCGGTGTTTGGATCGTTCTCAACTCGTTGTACACATTCGAGATGCTGTTCGTCACGCTGGGGTTCGCGTTCACGATCATCGCTCTGGCATTCGGGTTCTTCATCATCAAGCCCAAGGATGTCGAACTCGACGCATTGATCGCTGAGAAAGGGTTCTTGGACCCTGAGACGATGGCTTTTGCGAAATCGGTCGGCAACCTCGCTCACGTCCAGACGCTGCTTGTCACCATCGTGATGATCCTGATGGTCCTCCAGCCCGGCGTGTGAGCCAGCCACTCGCCAGATTCACCGTTGGGAGTCGTCGATGGAGGAGCCGTTTGAACTGAAGGGTTCGAACTCAAGACTGTGAACTTTGAACTGCTATACACTTTCGCCATCATGGGGACGTAGCTCAGTTGGGAGAGCACCTGGTTTGCAACCAGGGGGTCGTCGGTTCGAGTCCGATCGTCTCCACTCCATACAAAGGAGAACGCATGCAAGAGGCCGTGATCGTTGACGCAGTACGCACACCCCTTGGTAGGCGAAACGGGGTTCTCTCCGATTGGCATCCCGCAGATCTCGCCGCCGAAACACTGAAGGCCCTTGCTGAGCGCAACAGCCTCGATCCGGCCCTTGTTGACGACGTCATCATGGGGTGCGTCTCCCAGGTGGGGGACCAGACCTGGAACATCAGCCGAAACGCGGTCCTCGGTGCGGGATGGCCGGAGTCTGTTCCGGGTGTCACCATCGACAGACAATGTGGATCGTCACAGCAGTCCGTTCACTTCGCTGCCCAGGGGGTAATGGCAGGATCCTATGACGTTGCAGTTGCCGCAGGTGTGGAGTCGATGTCGCGAGTCCCGATGGGCTCGTCGGCTGTCTCGGGCAGGCCGTTTGGCGAGAAGATGCGTGAGCGGTATCAGAACAACCTCATCCCTCAAGGCCTTTCGGCAGAGATGATCGCAGAGCGTTGGGACATTCCGCGCCAAGAACTCGACGGCTACGGATACGACTCACACATGCGTGCCCTTCAGGCGACGGAGGAAGGGCGTTTCGAGAACGAGATCGTCCCGATTGAGGTGAAGCAAGAGGGCGTGGTGACAGCGGTTGCCAGGGACGAGGGCATTCGGCCATCGACAACTCCAGAGATTCTCGCTGCACTCAAGCCGGCATTCAAGGAGGACGGTGTCGTCACGGCGGGGAATTCATCCCAGATCACCGATGGTTCGGCGGCGTTGCTGATCATGTCCAAGGCGAAGGCGGATGAACTCGGCTTGAAGCCACGTGCACGTTTCGTCTCATTCTCGCTTGTTGGCACAGATCCGGTCTCCATGCTCACAGGACCGATACCCGCCACGGAGAAGGCGCTTGGCCGGGCCGGTCTTTCCATCTCAGACATAGACATCTTCGAGGTCAACGAGGCATTCGCAGCTGTCATAGGGGCTTGGCTCAGGGAGACGGGCGCAGATTGGGACAAGGTGAACGTCAACGGTGGCGCGATCGCGCTTGGTCATCCTCTCGGTGCGAGCGGAGCACGTCTGATGACCACGCTGCTCAATGAACTCGAGCGCTCGGGTGGTCGGTATGGGCTCCAGACAATGTGTGAGGGCGGTGGATTGGCGAACGGAACGATCATCGAGTCTCTCGCGTGACTTCCGTTCTTCTGGTCGCGATCGTTATCGGAATCGGGATACTCGCCGCCACCTTCTGGTCGGTCAGGTTCATTGCCACCGGCCCGCCTCCGGAGCCGGACCTCGAAGACATTCTTGACGTCGATGTGCCGTACGTGTGCACCGTGTGTGGGCTCTCGTTGACGGTCACCGAGGCCCACGGTGGCGAGATCCCATCGCCTCGACACTGTCGTGAGGACATGCTTCGAGCCTGATGAATCCATGCGAACGGTTCGCGAACTCTTTTCGCGACTTGTCCCCAGGTGTGGAGATCAGGGTGGATAAGAAGAGAGTTCACAGTTCATGTTTGGGACCGGCTGTAGCTTCGATCAGTGAACTGAGGACCGTGAACCACCGAAAGCGAAGTTATCTGTAGTCCATGGTCATCGCAAAGCCAACGCCTATTCCTGCGAGTCCACCGAGCAGGTAGGTATTCGAGGTACCACCCGGGAGAACTCCCATGTAGTTCATCAGGATGACGACGACCCCAACGGCCATCAGCCCGAACATGAGGGATACATACCATGTAGGGGACGGGCCCTTCTCATCGATTGCGGTTGGCTTGTGCGATGGCGGCGTTGGACGCTTTTTGGCCTTCTTGCGGCCCTTTGAAACTGGCATGTGGACAGGATATCCGGTTTCGGATACTCGATGTCGGAAACCGATTCCGAATCTCGCTGTAGCCTCCACCGCATGAGCGATGTGATGACCGAGCAGAGCGAGACCGTTGGCCCGGCCGTACGTCGCGACCGATGGATTGTGCGCTCGATTCGCTTTGTTGGATGGGCGAGTATCTGGGTGGGTCTCTTCCTGCTCGGGTTCGTGGTTCATCAGCTCTTTGTCACGACCTTCCTCGCCCAGCAGAATAATGAACGGCTTGAAGCCGAGGCCGAGGAGTATTTCGCCACCGTTGAGTTCACCGAGGTTCCGTACGTCGCATCTGGTGTTCCCGAGCCGGCAGATCCAGAAGATGTACTTCCAGATGTACCTTTGCCCGTTCCCACGATCAAGGTTGAGCCCGCCCCCGTTGCCCACGAAGCCTTTGCCATCATTCGGGTTCCCTCCCTCGATCGTCTCGAGACCGGCTGGGCGATCGTTGAAGGTGTCTCCCGCAAGGATCTGAAGAATGGTGTCGGCCATATGCCTTCGACGCCCCTACCCGGCCAACCGGGGAACTCGGT
>QMQC01000160.1 GCA_003648875.1 Actinomycetota bacterium | reverse complement strand
TCCTGAGCATCGACCTTCCGATGAAGGCGAACTTGCGACGATCTCGAACAACTGCGTCGACGGCCTGCTGCACTCGATGGACATGGCTTGCAAAACACGCGACAAGGATGCGACCCTCTGCGTGGGAGACGATCTCATCGAGGCGCTCCCCAACAGTTACCTCAGAAGGCACGTATCCCGTGCGCTCGGCGTTCGTTGAATCTGCAAGGAGCAGTCGCACACCTCGTTGTCCGATCGTCGCAAACGATCGAAGATCGGTCGGAACACCGTCGATCGGTGTCGGGTCCAGCTTGAAGTCGCCTGAGTGAAGGACGACTCCCTCAGGCGTGTCGAACGCGATACCTGCTGCGTCGGGGATGGAATGGGATACAGGCACATAGGTGCACCTGAACGGTCCGTGGGCGACCCATTCGTAGAGCTCGACTCTCCGGAGATCCGGCGTGATGCCGTGCTCTTCGATGCGAGCTCTTGCGAATTCGACCGTGAGCCTCGTGCCGTAGATCGGCACGTTGACGTCTCTGAGGAGATACACGAGCGCTCCGATATGGTCCTCGTGGCCGTGGGTGAGGATCACGCATTTGAGGTCGTTCGGACGTTCGAGCACCGACGAGAAGTCGGGGAGAACAAGATCGACGCCCAGCATGTCCTCCTCGGGAAACATGAGACCACAGTCGATCAAGGCGAGATCGCCATCGATTTCGATGGACGCACAGTTCCTGCCAACCTCACCGAGCCCACCGAGGAATCCGATCTTGACGCTCACGGTGACCGATACTCGTTGATCGCTTCGAGTGCGACTCCCACTGCCTCGACCGTTTCCGGATTTGCAGACACAAGTGGCAGGCGGGGAACGCCAACCGAATCCCAATACGCCGTGAGGGCGCCTTTGAGTGGCATCGGACTCGGCTCGCTGAAAAGGGCGTCATTGAGAGGCATCAACAGATCGTGAAGTTTCTCTGCCTTGACGATGTCGCCCTCGATGAGGGCGTCAACCATGGCAGAGATTTCGCGACCCGCAAGATGCGAGGCAACGGAGACAACCCCAACCGCGCCAGCCGCAACGAGGTCCTTGGTAAGACCGTCAGATCCCGAGTAGACCGCGATGCCATCAGGAAGGGCCTGAATGGCCCTTCGCGACCAATCGAGATCGTCGACGGCGTCCTTGACAGCAACCACATTGGGATGTTCACACACCTCGACAAGCGTGTCGATCTCGATGAGGGTGGCGGTCCGGCCGGGGATGTTGTAGATCATGACGGGGAGGTCTGTGGCATCCGCAATCGCATGCATGTGCGCAACGATGCCGCGCTGCGGAGGCTTCGAGTAGTAGGGAGTCACGACCATCATGCCGTCGACACCGGATGCCGCGGCAGAAACGGCGAACTCGATCGATTCTGCGGTGTCGCTGTTCGTCCCGCCGGCGACGACCTTGATCTTTCCCGCGGCGGCATCAACCGCCGCAGCGAAGAGCGCCATCTTCTCCGGCTTCGATAGCGTCGGGGATTCCCCTGTGGTGCCTGCAACGACGATGGAGTCAGTGGCATTGTCTGCTAGATGGCGGACGAGGCGCCAGAACGCGGCGTAGTCAATCGGACCTTCATCTGTGAAGGGAGTGATCACGGCGGTGGCAACTCGACCGAACGGTGCTTCTGGTCGATGTTCCATACCTCGCAAGTTACCACGACACCCCGAAGTATCCTTTCACCCATGCACAACGCAAGCCAACATGTCAAGGATGTGACCACAGCCGATTTCCAACAGGAGGTGTTGCTGCGATCCAGGGAAGTACCCGTCCTTGTGGATTTCTGGGCTGAGTGGTGCGAGCCATGCAAGACGCTGTCTCCGCTGCTCGAGCGTCTCACGCACGAGGCGGGTGGTGCGTTCGAGCTTGCCAAGATCGACGTCGACGCAAATCCGGAGCTTTCCGGCCAGTTCATGATCCAGTCGATCCCGACAATCGTCGCCATCAAGAACGGCAAAGAGGTCGATCGATTCACCGGTGCCCTTCCTGAGGACACCATCAAGGCATTCATCGAGACGCTGATGCCCACAGAGCTCGACCTGATGGTTGATGAGGCACGAACATCTCTCATCTCAGGCGACACCGCAGGCGCTGAGCACATGCTTCGCCAGGTCCTCGAGCAGCGCTCCGATCACCAGGAGGCAGGGACGAGCCTTGCAGCTCTCCTCATCGATCGCGGAGACATCGAAGAGGCCCTCATCGTCCTCGGCAAGCTTGTCCCCGATCCCGATGTCGAGCGGCTCCAGGCTGCAGCGCGCCTCCGCCAGTCTGCTGGGGACGACATCTCGGATCTCGAGGCAGCCGTGTCGGAGGATCCGGATGATGCCCACGCCCAACTCGCCCTGGCCAGAGCTCTTGCCGCACGATCTGAGTTCGAGCCCGCTCTGGACAGGCTTCTTGCCATCGTGCAACGAAGAGGCGAAGGCAAGGAGAATGCTCGTCAGGCAATGGTCGACATCTTCGAGGTCCTCGGAAACGAGCATCCTCTCACCGGTACATACCGAAGGCAATTGGCCACAGCGCTCAATTGAGTCAGATACCAGAAATCTGGAAGCGAGCGCTAGCGAGCGATCTCGTATCTGGTAGCGAAGCGATCTGGTATCTGGTCTTCAGATTCCGAGCAGCGTCTCAAGGCCAACGGCCATCGTGTTCTTCTGGGCAGGAATCGATCGGACTGCAAGCAGCACACCGGGCATGAATGCGGAGCGATCAGATGTGTCGTGGGTGATCGACAGACGCTCTCCCTCACCACCGAACATCACAACCTGATGGGCGACTGCTCCGGGCAACCGAATGGCGTGCACCCTGATGTTGTCGATGTCGGCTCCGAGGGCGCCATCGTGTAGCTCCTCCGAGTCGACTCTTCGCTCTTGATGAGGAGCAAGGGCCGCGATACGTTGTGCAGTTGCGATCGCCGTACCAGAGGGTGCATCTGCTTTCTCGTCGTGATGCATTTCGAGGACCTCAGCGACTGCAAAGTGCGGCGCAGCGATCTCTGCCATCTTCATCATCAGGACCGCACCGATCGAGAAGTTCGGGACGACGAGGCAGTTGCCCGGCCCATTCGCCCAGAGATCTTCGAGCGCACCAAGACGTTGGGTGTCGAAGCCGGAGGTGCCCACGACAACGTTCGCTCCAAAGGATCGCCACACAGCCATGTTGTCCATCACGACATCTGGCCGTGAGAATTCCACGACGATGTCGCAGCCATCGAGCGATGCCCGGTCCTGACTGATCGTCAGCCCGGCGATGCTGCCGGTCGTATACACGTCGTACAGCGCGATGAGGTGAAGGTCCTCGGCCGCGTCGATCGTTGCGGCGGCAAGGCTCCCCATCCTGCCTCCTGCCCCCGAAACGCCAACCTTCATCGGATGTGCTCCTCAAGATCCTCGCTGTCGAACGGACCGACAGCACCGATCACGTAGGGGCCATCGTAAGCCGCCTTTGCGACCTCGATTACGTCGTCGTGTGTGACCGCAGAAATCGCCTCGACGATCTGGTCAACGGTGCGGTGCTCCTGTCCGACGATCTCATTTCGTCCGATGAGATTCATCCTGCTGTTCGCGTCCTCCAGGCTGATGGCGAGGGAACCCTTCACATGGCCCTTTGCGCGATCCAACTCCTCTGGCGTTACTCCATTCTCGATTGCGAGAGCGAGCTGCTCACGAACGATCTTGAGCACCTCGTCCGCCTGACGCGGCGTGGTCCCCACGTACGTCCCAGACGCTCCCGCGTCGGCAAATGGCAGCCGAAAGGCGTGTACGGCATACGCAAGACCCCTTGTCTCCCGAATCTCGTGAAACAGCCTCGACGACATGCCTCCACCCAGAATGTGATCGACGAGCGATAACGCAAATCTGCGTTCGTCGCTTCTGGTGATCGACCGCGATCCGATGATGAGGTGAGCTTGTTCGGTGTCACGCCTGACCACGTGCACCCGCGACAACTCTGAGGGGACTCTGAGAGACCGTCCGACCGGCTCCCCCTGCCACGATCCGAAGTGCTCTGTGATCAACTCGGTGAGGTGATCGGGCAGGTTGCCTGCAATCGCTACTACCACTGAATGCGGTGTGTAGCGTCTGGCCCAATAACCGCGAATCGTGTCTCTGCCCATTTCACCGATGGACTCCCTTGTGCCGAGCACCGGCGGCGCGAGCGGGTGATCGCCCCACATGGCATTGATGAACTGCTCATGGGCAACGTCGGTCGGATCGTCCTCGTTCATGTTGATCTCTTCGAGGACGACGTTGCGCTCTGAATCGATCTCAGACTGGCGGAACGCCGGGCGCTGGAGCATCTCGGCAAGGATCTCAACACCCGTGGTCAGATCCTCGTCACGCATCCGGGTCCAGAAGCACGTGTACTCCTTGGATGTGAAAGCGTTGTGCTGCGCACCGATGCCGTCGAGCGTCTCCGAGATGCGTCGAGATGACCACTCTTCTGAACCTTTGAAGAGCAGATGCTCCAGGAAGTGGGATGCGCCGGCTTCCGGCCCTGTCTCGTCCCTGCTGCCTGTGTCGACCCAGCAACCGATCGCGACCGATCGGGTCGAGGGCATATCGTGGGTGATGAGCCGAAGCCCATTTGGGAGTGTTGTGAGTTCGTGTTCCATCGGCTCGCGATGATAGGAACCGCTGAAGTCATCGAAATCCACTCCGGTCTACGCCCAGAGAACGCGCCGGGTGGGTTCGGTCTGGAACACCGGATACTCGGCCGCGGTTCGGGAGTTCGTCACTCCTCGCCACTCGGGGTCCGCCGTCGTTGCTTTGTGGCGCCCCGCGCACGCTTCTTGTCGAGCCTTCGTTGTCGAGCCGATCTCGAGGGTCCGGTCGGCCTCCTCTCCGGTGGGTCTGGTCGTGCCGCTTCCTCAAGTTTGGCGTGAAGCCGACGCACAGCCTTCTTCCGGTTGGTTGCCTGGGACCGCGAACCATCCTCGGTGATCCGAACCTCGGGTCCGAGCCTCTCGATCAGTTTGTCGCGCATTGACTCATCGAAGGTTCGCGAACCCTCGATGTCGAAAGCCAGCTCGGCGCGGGTCGAACTCTTGTTGGCGTGTTGGCCCCCGGGACCGCCGGACGG
>QMQC01000159.1 GCA_003648875.1 Actinomycetota bacterium | reverse complement strand
GCAACCGCTCGCAGCACGCTCTTCTCACCACAGCCCGCACAGGCGCCGTCTCCGCTGACAAGTGCCTCGTAATTCGAGCGGACCATGAGGTGGTTCTTCAAGTGAGCTGCAGACGACTCGATCGGATCATCAGGATCGAACCTGCCAAGGTACTTGGCAGGCGTGTCCGGAAGGAGATCGAGGAAGTTCGTACCTGAAACATGGTCGGCGTTGATCGTTGGTGTCTCGACCGCCATCTCAAAGGCCTCGTACGGGCACTCGAGCACACACTCAGCGCAACCCTTGCAAGTGTCTGCAACCATGATCGCAAACAGGCCACCCGCACCAGAGTCCTTCCGTTCCATGGATCGAAACAGATGTGAGGTCTTCGTGTAGGCAAAGGGCACGCGGTCGAATAGCTCCATGAATTCCGCCCTGGCTGTTTCAGGTACAGAGTCGATCAGATCGACCTCGGTGCGCACGATGTCATCGAAAGGCACCTTCTCCTTTGCGCCGACAGTGGCGAGCATCTTGGACCGAAGACGTTCCTCGAGCCCAGGAAGCTCACTGACCATTGCGGCTCGGTCTCCCTCATCGAGGATGTATCCCTTCGCAGCAGTCTCAAGCACGACATTCATGTCTTGCGCAACATTGGGGAGCGCCGTGTCCGGGCACGCAATGATGCAATCCATACAGCCGGTGCAGTTCTCTGCGATCCACACCGGCGTTTCACGTCTCGACAAGTATTTGGATGAACCTCGGCCCGATCCCGCAGCCATCATCGATACGGATGCCAGGGGCGTTGCAGGTTGGTCGTATTCGAGTCCGGCCTTGAACTCCCTGTTGAACGTGGCGATGCTCGTCAGAGGGATTCGAACCTCTTGCTGTGCAGATGGCTCGGCGAGAGGAATATCCACCGAGCAGGTACCGCACGCCTCGAGCGCGGGTAGTCGCATGCTCGAGCGATCGGGTGCGTCAACGTCGCCATGGGGAATCTCAGTGATGAGATCGTGTCCCTGCAACATGACGCGCATGTTCGAAGCGACAACCGCCTCACCAAGCCTGCCGAACTTCTTGTTGTACTGAGCCTCGACGATCTCGTGATAACGCTCTTCGGTAACGCCATAGTCGTCGAGCATGCCTGATACTCCGAAGAAGGCGCCGAGGAAAGCGTTGCCCTGCATGCGGAGCTGAAGGTCTGGCCTCTCCGTCGCTTCTCGAGCGATCTTGAAACCGGGCACCGTGACGATGCGGATATCGTTGTCGATGACTTCCTGGCGATGCTCACGAGGGATACGCTGCCACACGGTCTCGGGGTCCTCCTCTGACTCCCAGACGAATGTGCCTCCCGGGTTGATTCCCAGCAGTGGGTTCGTGTGGGTGAAGACTTTCGGGTCGGGACAGAGCACAACATCGACGTGGTGCAAGTCACAGTTCACGCGGATCCGCTCGGGCGCCGCAACCAGGAAGTACTGCGTGGGCGCACCCTTCTTCTCCGACCCGTACTTCGGATTCGCAGAGACGTGGATTATCTCCTTCGGACGGCCGAACTCGTCGACCTCATCCTGGGCCTTGGAGAGATCGTCGCCTATCGCCCCGATCACTTCGCTGAGGTTCTTGCCTGTGGTGATCATTCCCCATCCACCGATGGAATGGAACCGAACGGCGATCGAACCTTCCGGAAGGAGCGACGGTTTGCGATCGGCCACGACCGCATACGGATGATCGATGCCGACGGTGAAATAGGTCGCACCGTCCTCGATGGTCTTGCCATCCTGACGTGCGATCTTGCCTGTGGCGTACTCGTAGGAGCCGATGATGCCCTCTGGGCGGAAGTCGCGGGATCCAAGACCATACGAACCCGACATGACCTCCGGCACCTGCTGTGAGGTGATACCCGGGATGTCTGACGGATGCCCCAGCCGGTTGACCTCGGCAGCCTTTGACATAGTGGCGCGAATCTCGCGGGTGATCTGGTTGTCGCCCGAGAGAGCATCATCTGCCCGCTCGAGAACGATGATCTTCTCCTTCCCAGCAAGTGCCCTGACGATCGCCGCCTGCGGAAGAGGACGAATCACATTGATGTGCACCGATCCGACCTTTGCGTTGTCGTGCTCGCGGAGGAAGTCCACTCCGGCCTCGATGTTCTCAGCTGAAGATCCGAAAGACACGAATGTGATGTCGGCGTCATCATTGCGGTACTCGCTCACAAGTCCGTAGTAGCGACCCGTGAGTTCGGCGAACTCCTCGTACGCCGCTTCCAACATGGGGAGTATCTCTTCGGCGAAGTTGTTGCGACGCGCAATGACGCCGTTCATGTAGTGCTCTTGGTTCTCGACGGGACCAAGCAGCATCGGGTTCTTGAGGTCCATCATTGCCGGTACACGCCGTCTGGTTGGGCCGAACAGTTCGCGCTGTGCATCAGTCGGCGTATCGATCATCTCATCGTGGGCCCCAAGGAACTCACGCAGGAGACCGGATTCGTGCATGAAGAAGGTGCGTTCGAGATGGGAAGTGAGAAACCCGTCCTGGATGTTCATCGCGGGGTTCAGCGCCAGTTCGGCAACCTTGCGGGCAATCAGCGCCTGGTCAGCTGCCTGCTGACTGTCCTTTGCAAACAGCATGATCCACCCTGCGTCGAGTGCGGCATACACATCGTCATGCCCGCAGTGCACGTTGAGCGCATGCTTCGTGAGGGCGCGTGCAGCCACTTCGAGAACCATCGTCGAGAGCTTCCCTGGAGCGTGGTAGTACTGCTCGAGTCCGTAGACGACGCCCTGGCCAGACGTGAAGTTGACGACACGGTGCCCCGTCAGCGAGAGAGCGATCGCCCCACCCTGGGCTGCGTGCTCTCCTTCTGTCTCGATTGCGATCTTCGAGTTGCCGAAGACGTCGAGCACCCCCTCGGCAAAGGAGAGTTGATAGCTCTCACCCATCTCGGTCGATGGTGTGATCGGATAGAAGACGCC
This sequence comes from Actinomycetota bacterium, assembly GCA_003648875.1. GTDB lineage: Bacteria > Actinomycetota > Acidimicrobiia > Spongiisociales > UBA5794 > B3-G11. Next base: position 2,197 of record QMQC01000159.1, on the reverse strand, counting down.
CCCCTGGGTGATACGTGCTTCCGTGTGATACGACACGAGCTGGTTGCCGTTCGTCGTGATACGGATTCCTGGGTACCTAGGGTGTTCCCTCGACACGATTCGCCTCCGGGATAACTTTCGCGTTTCTTATCCCGAATACTAGTTTGTGCCGGTGTTGAGAAACCCCCAATGCGTGCTCCGGAGAGCATCGGGATCAGAGCACAACCGGACTTCGATTCCGTGGCTTGAGACCGTTCTTGTCTTCGTAGAAGTCGGCGGCGAGACCGATCCAACGCTCTGGATCACCATCGATTCTCGCTGCCGGCCCGAGGCCGGCTCGCTTCGTCTCACCATCGACAAAGCCCATCACGACCGGAACGTCTGCAGCGTCGGCGATCCGCCAGAAGCCTGATTTCCATGCCTTGGTCTTCGATCTCGTGCCTTCAGGAGCGATGACGAGGACCATCTCATCGTGACTCTCGAACGAAGCAACCGCCGCCACCACAAGTTCGGTGGCAGTACCTATGGAGATGCCTCCCCAGCGTCGCATGAGCCACCCGAGGGGACCCCTGAACAGACCCTCCTTGGCAAGAAATCGCGATCGAATCTCGAAGTGGTCCATGACGGCAAGGTAGACAAAGAAATCCCAGTTCGAGGTGTGGGGGAACCCAACGGCCACGTACTTGGGCACGTCGGGAACCGCTCCGACAAAACGCCAGCCTCTGGCGATGAGGATCTTCCGGCTCAGCCACTTCATGGGTCAGAAGCTATCGATTCCGCTTCACAGTTCACAGTTCACCGCTGCCATCTGCTTATTGTGGATTCATGACAATCGATATCGCCGCAGTCCGATCGGGATTTCCCGCTCTCGATCGCACCCAGGACGGCAAGCAGGTCGCCTACCTCGACGGGCCGGGCGGCACCCAGGTTCAAGAGTCTGTGATAGCGGCCATGGCCGGATTCATGGAGAGGGGCGGTAGCAACCTCGGCGGACCCTTCGAGACTTCCAGGGAGACCGTCTCAGTTGTGAGCGACGCAAGAGCAGCCGTCGCGGATCTCTTCGGTGCGCGCAGAGACGAGATCGTGTTCGGTCAGAACATGACCTCGCTCACGTACGCGATGTCCCGAGCGCTGGGGCGTGAGTGGAAAGAGGGCAGCAACATCGTCCTCACGAGGCTCGATCATGATGCGAACGTTTCGCCCTGGATGCAGGCAGCAAGAGACGCGGGTGTCGAAGTCCGTTTCGTCGATTTCGATCCGAGTGACGGATGCAATCTTGACCTTGTAGCGCTTGATGAAGTGCTCGACGAGCGAACCGAACTTGTCGCCTTCACCCATGCATCGAACGCCGTCGGCACGACCACACCCGTCGCACAGATCGTGGACAGGGCACATGGGGTTGGAGCGCTGACGTATGTCGATGCGGTTCATTTCGCGCCCCACGGACTCATAGACGTCGATGAGAGCGGCACGGACTTCCTTGTGGCGTCGGCCTACAAGTGGTTCGGTCCCCACACAGGTTGCCTGTTCGGAAAGTCTGATCTCCTCGAGCGTGTTCAGCCCTACAAGTTGCGCCCATCCCCGGATCACGCCCCCGACAGCTGGGAGACAGGAACGCAGTCCTTCGAGTCCATTCAAGGCGTGACCGCAGCAGTCGACTACATCGCATCCCTCGGCGACGGAGCCACCCGTCGCGAACAGATCGCGTCTGCATACGGAGCCATCGGCGCCCACGAGACCACTCTCTCTGAACGCTTCCTCTCCGGAATTGCGACGATTCCGGGTGTTCATCTCTTTGGACACACAGAATCGAGTGGCAGAACGCCAACCTTCGCCATCGATGTCGAAGGTGTCGAACCCGCCATGGTCTCCAGGATGCTCGGCGCCGCCGGATGCTTCGTTTGGTCAGGGGATTACTACGCCTACGAGGTGATGCATCGCCTCGAAAGACCAACGGCTGGTCTCGTCCGGATCGGGTTCGTTCACTACAACACGATTGCCGAGGTCGATAGGGTGCTGGACGAAATCGGTTCGGTCTCAAGAATCGGATAACCCTGAGATCCGACGGTTCCAAACGGCCACGCAGCGGTCCACCGCGCAGGCCGTCTACCGTATGCGATCCACCGAACACCGAAAGGACCCCATGTATCTCATCCGCCGCATCTACACCGTCGAACCAGGTGAAGCCCGAAAGGCCGCAACACTGATCGACGCTATC
>QMQC01000158.1 GCA_003648875.1 Actinomycetota bacterium | reverse complement strand
TGAGCTGAGGACCGATCCTCCAGAGCACGCAGAGGTCATCTGGCTCTCGCGAGACGACGAAGGGACCTGGACTGAGCTGTCGCGATGGTCACCGACGACCGCAACCGGCTGAGCGAGCGCGCCCCCACTACACTCCCGCCAGCCCTGTCGATGAGGAGTAAATTGGCCAACCGAACCCTTCTCAAGAGCGCGCTGTCCGTCGGTGGAGTCTTTGTAGCTCTGATCGTGATCGGCTCACTCTTCTCGTCTGGCCCTTCCCAAGCAATGATCGGTGGAGTTCGCATCCCCGGTCTCGTGGACTCTCGCCCAGCGCAGTAGCGTCGGGAGCCAGCCATGAGCCGCCTCCCGACCGCCGTAGGAACATCGGCATTCCTCGCGATCGTCTTCGGTTCGGTTGCGTTCGTGATCGACAGTGGACCCATCGTCCAATCAGCCTCGTTCATGATCTTCGTCGGCGTCACCGGTTTCGCTCTAGGTGGACTCGCTGGGCTGCTGCTCGTGCGCGCCCGGTGGGCAAGATGGGTACTCGGTACCGTCGTCGTTGGTTCCGTGTTGCTTGCCTCGATCGGCGGAACGGCTCTCTTCTGGATCTCTCTCATCGTCGGTGCAATCGCCATCATCGGTCTTGCCGGCCCATGGCTGACACTCTGGGTGCGCCAGCAACCGGTCGCCGATCAGCTCGGTTCGGTTCCAGTGGCGCTCATGGCCAGTGGAGCGATCACACCGATCGTCGTGGGGTTCGCCGCATGGGATGGTGTCGGCCCGGTCCATTGGATCCTCACGATCGGCGTTGTCGTGTCGGCCTGGGCGTACGGCAGGGGCCTCCCATTCGGCATCTGGGGCTTCCGTGTCTTCGTGCCCATCGTTGGAGTTCCGAGTGTGCTGCAGACCTCCAGGCCAGGGAGCTTTGTGATCGCCGTTGCGATCGTCCTTCTGGTCGGATTGGCGTGGAGTCCTTCCGCAAAGAAGGTCACAGCAGTCATCACGCCGCCCCTCCCTGCACCCATGAGCACCAGAGGTACGAAGAATGCGGGCTAGCGACATGCTGTCCGCTCTTGCCGTGGTGTTCTTCGGTGCGATCACCGGCTGGCTGATCGCAGACGCGTCAGGCGCCCTGATCATCGCTGCCCTATCGGCCCTGCTCGCCCTCGGTGGGATCCGCGCCCGTATTCGCCCCGGGGTTGTCTCGACGGTGCTCGTTGGAACCATGGCCGGTGCACTCATCGGTTCAAGCGTTGTGGAGGCCATCTGCATGCCGTCGACCTGTCAGTCACTTGAGATCGCCGGTGGCGTCATAGCCGCTGTCATATCCTTCTTCGGCGTTGGGCTGGTGGCCGCGCTCGTCACACGATCGTTCGATGAGTACAACGAACAACAGACGACAGACGACTGACGAAGTCCGCATTCCGCTCAGCGGAGCGCCCGGTCAGCGAGGGCCCGATCGGTTTTCTACGCCGGCGGTGCTCCGAAGACCAACGACACGTTGTGGCCACCGAAGCCGAACGAGTTCGTCATTGCTGTTGCGATCGACATGTGTCGCGCCTCGTTCGGAACGTAGTCCAGATCACACTCCGGATCGGGGGTCCGGTAGTTAATCGTCGGAGGAATGACACCATCCCTGATAGCGAGCAGGCATGTGAGAGACTCGATCGCCCCCGCAGTTCCGAGCAGATGGCCTGTCATCGATTTCGTTGACGAGATCGCAATGTCGTATGCAGCGTCACCAAAGGCAGTCTTGATGGCGGCGGTCTCGGTCTTGTCGTTCGCTTGCGTCGACGTACCGTGTGCGTTGATGTAGTCGAGTTCACCAGGAGCTACACCGGCATCAGCAAGGGCTGACTCCATTGCCCGAGCTGCACCGGCGCCACCGGGCCTCGGAAGTGTGATGTGGTAGCCATCTGCCGACATTCCGTAGCCAAGCACTTCCCCGTAGATCTTCGCTTTTCGGGCCTGAGCATGTTCGAGCTCCTCGAGGATGAGCACTGCGGAGCCCTCGCCCATGACAAAACCATCACGGTTGAGGTCGAACGGGCGCGATGCGCCCTCAGGGTCGTCGTTGTTCTTGCTCATCGCTCTTGCAGAGGCGAATCCGGCAAGTGCGAAGCGCGTGATCGCAGCTTCTCCACCACCCGCAACCATGACATCGGCGGCACTACGAGCGATCAAGGCCGCAGCATCGCCGATCGCGTTGGCCGATGCCGCGCATGCAGTGACCGTCGTCGAATTTGGACCATATAGATTGAAGTCGATCGACGCAACGCCACCTGCCATGTTCGAGATGATCATCGCGATTCCGTATGGGGAGATTCGGCTCGGACCGCGCTCGGTCAATACACCTATCTGCTCCTCCATCGTCTCGACTCCACCGATTCCCGTACCGACAAGGACGCCAGCGCGCAGTGCTTCGGGATCGTCCTCCTCGTAGGCGATTCCCGCGTCCTCCAGGGCCTGTTGGGCTGCTACCCAGAAGAACTGGGCGCTCCGGTCGAGGCGGCGAGCGTCACGTTTGGACATGTAGTCCGTGATTTCGAAGTCCTTGACCTCCGAAGCGATCTTCGTGGTGATGTCAGAAACATCGATGCGTTCGATCAGCGAGATCCCACTTCTACCCGCAACAAGGTTCCCCCAGAGCTCCTCAACACTCGATCCGAGCGCGGTTCGCGTCCCGAGGCCGGTTACGACAACCCGGCGTCCGTTCATGAGCTGTCCTAACCGGCGAGCTTGGCAACAACCAGATCAACCGCCTGGCTGACGGTGCCGATGGACTCAGCTTCCTCGTCGGGAATCTGCACACCGAAATTGTCCTCGAGGGCCATGAGAAGCTCGACCACGCCAAGCGAATCAACCTCGAGGTCTTCCTCGAACCTCGCGTCCGGCGTGATCTTTTCGGCATCGAGGCCGAGTTCTTCAACGAGAAGCTCATTCAACTTCGATTCGATCTCTGCACGTTCCATGCCTTACCTCTCCTAGTTGGTCATAGGGCCAAACCACCGTCAACGACGATGGTCTGCCCTGTAATGTACGAAGCGCCGTCGGAAGCAAGATAGCCGACCACCGATGCGACTTCCTCTGGCAGGCCGAGCCTGCCGAGAGCGATCTGTTCCGCCACTGCGTCTGAGCGATCGGCCCCCAGAGAAGCCGTCATGTCAGTCTGAATGAAGCCAGGGGCGATGGCATTGACCGTAATGCCCCTGGAACCGACTTCTCTCGCCACAGACTTGGTGAAGCCGATGATGCCAGCCTTCGATGCTGCGTAGTTTCCCTGGCCCGGGTTGCCTGAGATCCCTGACACAGAACTGATGTTGATGATCCTCCCCGCCTTTGCGCGAAGCATCGAACGCAGAGCTGCCTTCGTGCACAGGAAAACGGAACGCAGGTTGGTGCTGATCACTTTGTCCCACTGATCAGCGCTCATCCGAAGAAGCAATCCATCATCGGTTACCCCAGCGTTGTTGACCAGCACCGAAACTGGACCGAGCTCGTCCCCGATGGCGTCGAACATGCCTGCCACAGCATCGGGGTCCGAAACATCCGCTTGAGCGGCAATCGCTTGCCCTCCGCCGGCAACGATCTGAGCAACGACGGCTTCTGCCTTCTGGGCGCTCGAGGCGTAGTTGACAGCGATGGCGAATCCATCATCCGCCAGCTTGAGGGCAATCGCACGGCCAATGCCGCGCGAGGCTCCGGTAACGAGCGCAACGTCAGTCATCTGTTGAATGCAATCTGATTCTCGACGATCATCTCGATCCCTGTGCGATCCGGCTCAGGGAGCTCTTCATCGATCGTCGCGATGGGGTGGGCCCGATCTCCCCACTGGATCGCCACAGACCCCCACGTGACACCAGCCCCGTAGGCGGTGAACACAAGTCTTGCGCCAGGCCCGATGCGCCCTTCGTCAAGCGCTTCGGACAACGCTATCGGGATCGTCGCGGCCGATGTGTTGCCGTATTTGTGAATGTTGACGTATATCTTCGACTCGTCTGCCTTGATACGACGCCGTACAGCATCGATGATGCGAAGGTTCGCCTGATGAGGAATGACAAGGTCGATATCGTCGAGCTCCCATCCTGCGTCCTTTGCCGCTGCAACGGTTCCGTCCCCCATCTTGACCACAGCGCCCTTGAAGATCTGTGTCCCATCCATCACGATCGCAAGTTTCGCATCCGCTCCCATGAAGTCTGTCCCGAGGCCGGTTGCCGTGAGGTGCTCTGCACCGTCTCCATCGGCACCGAGCGCCAGCGATTTGATTCCGGAGCCATCACTCGAGGCTTCAACAACCACGGCCCCCGCCCCATCACCGAACAACACTGCGGTGGAGCGCTCTTCGAGATTGAGATATGAGCTGATCCGCTCAGACCCGATCAACAGAACTCGGTTCGCAGTCCCCGTGGCAATGAGGCCATGAGCCATCGAGAGGCCGTAGATGAACCCGGTGCATCCTGCGTTGATGTCGGCCGCTGCTGCATGAATCGCTCCGATCTTCGATTGCACAAATGCCGCAGCGGATGGAATCTGCCTGTCCGGTGTGCAGGTCGCAACGACCACAAAGTCCACGTCGATTGGCTGGAGACCGGCAGCAGCAACCGCCCTCCTCCCAGCAAGAGTCGCCATATCTGAATTGCTGACATGAGATACGCGCCGTTCCTTGATTCCCGAACGCGTGGTGATCCATTCATCGCTCGTGTCGATTACGGACGCGAGATCGTCGTTCGTCACAACGGATTGGGGAACACACATGCCCCATCCCGTGATCGTGGCGTTCTTCATGTTCGTCCTTCCCTGCAAAGCATCATTGTACGGACAGCTCACGCGCCACTGCACGTGCCTCTGCCAATGATGAAACAACTCTGACGTCCGATTCCTTCACTGTACGTTTCGCGAGTCCAGCGGTCACGTCGCCGGGTCCGATGTGTACGAACATGCTCACGCCACGCCCTGCAATGTGTTCCAGTGACTCAGCGAATCGAACAGGCGACGTGAGCTGCTGAATAAGGGTTGCCCGCGGATCGGATATCGGCTCAGCCGTGGCATTCGCAACGACATCGAACGTGCACCGAGAGAATGGGACAGACGCCAATGCCTCTGTCAGCTGCGCGGCAGCGGATTCCATATACGGCGAGTGAAAGGCTCCGGCAACCTTGAGCCTGATCGCACGGCGCACACCGAGGGCCCTCGCGTTCGCTTCGAGCCAGTCGAG
>QMQC01000157.1 GCA_003648875.1 Actinomycetota bacterium | reverse complement strand
TTGGACATTCCAGCTGTCACCAGCCAACGCACAGACAGCTGATGAAGGCAAGAGCATCTTCGAGGCGAAATGCGCCGCCTGCCACACGATCGGCGGCGGGGACCTCGTGGGACCCGACCTCGAGGGAGTGACCACTCGGCGCGAGGCGGACTGGTTGGCGCGATGGATCTCCGAGCCGGATGTGATGCTCGCAGAAGGCGATCCGATTGCCACCCAGCTTCTCTCGGATTTCAACGGCATCCCGATGCCGAACCTCGGCTTGTCCGACGCCGAGGTTGCGAGTGTCATTGCCTACCTCGACACTCCAGGTACCGGGGATCCGACGCCTGTGGTAATTGCCGTAGCCCTGCAACCAGGCGACCCATCCGTTGGCAAGAGTCTCTTCGAAGGTTCGGATCGATTCGAAAACGGCGGTCCACCCTGTCTCGCCTGTCATAGCATCGCCGGCATCGGTGCCCTCGGTGGGGGCGCACTCGGGCCTGACCTGACCGGCGCCTACGACAAGTACGGCGCCGATGGCATCGCCTCGATCCTCGCCACCACACCTTTCCAAACGATGGCTCCGATCTTCGGTGATCGGCCACTCACGGAGCAAGAGCAGATACACCTGGCTGAATTCCTCAGCCTGGCCTCTGTGAGCAGTCGCACTGCGGCGTCTGTGGGTCAGCTGGCATTGCTTGCTGCGGCAGGCGCTGCCTCTCTCCTGCTGGTGATGAGAATCATCTGGAGACGGCGTCTCAAAGAGGTGCGTCGCCCGATGGTGACTCGATCGCGTGCTCGCATCGAACGCTCCAAGCGCGTGAGATATGGACAACGGAACGCAACGGCTGAAACGGAAGGACGGTAGGCACGTGGGTTGGATTCAAGACCTCGTCAACCCAAAGGCGCGTAATTGGGAAGAGTTCTATAGGAACCGCTGGCAGCACGACAACGTCATTCGCACAACCCACGGAGTCAACTGCACCGGTGGCTGCTCGTGGGCCGTCTATGTCAAGGACGGGATCATCACCTGGGAGATGCAGCAGACCGATTACCCCCTTCTGTGCGACGACGTCCCGCCGTACGAGCCACGAGGTTGTCAGCGGGGCATGTCGGCATCGTGGTACGTCTATAGCCCGATCCGTGTCAAGTACCCCTACGTCCGTGGTGCGCTCCTCGACCTGTGGAACGAGGCAAGAGAAACCCACACCGATCCAGTCGAAGCCTGGAAATCCATCGTAAAGGACGAGGAGAAACGCTCCCGTTTTCAGCGCGTTCGCGGCAAGGGTGGTTTCCGGCGTACCACCTGGGACGAGGTGCTCGAAATCGTCGCTGCCGCCTGTCTCTACACGGCCAAGGAGCATGGACCGGACCGAGTCTTCGGTTTCTCTCCGATCCCAGCGATGTCATACCTCTCGTACGCAGCCGGGTCCCGCTTCCTGCAGCTCTTCGGCGGCGTCAACATGAGCTTCTACGACTGGTACGCCGACCTTCCGAACGCCTTCCCTGAGATCTGGGGCGACCAGACGGACGTCGCGGAGAGCGCAGACTGGTATCACTCGAAATACATCATCTCGATGGGATCCAACCTGAGCATGACCAGGACGCCAGACGTCCACTTCATCTCAGAGGCACGTCACGAGGGCACCAAGTTCGTCGTCATCTCGCCTGACTTCAGCCAGGTTGCCAAGTACTCTGACTGGTGGGTCCCTGTCGAGGCCGGTCAGGACACCGCACTCTGGATGGCGATCAACCACGTGATTCTCAAGGAGTTCCACGCAGATCGACAGGTGCCCTACTTCTTCGACTACGTCAAGCGTTACACGGACTCATCCTTCCTCGTCGAACTGACAAAGAGCGACGACGTGTACAAGGCCGGCCAGTTCCTTCGCGCCGACAAGGTTGACCGGTATGCAGATGTGGAGAACGGCGACTGGAAGATGCTTGTCCACGACCTCAACACCGGGGCATTGCGGATGCCGAAGGGCACCGTGGGGTTCCGCTGGCAGGAGGAGCAGGGCCAGTGGAACATCAAGATGGAAGACGGCCTTGACCACGAGCCGATCGACCCTGACCTGAGTTTCCTCGACGAGCACGACGAAGTGGCCATGGTTTCGTTCCACGAGTTCGCTGAGGGCGGGGTCTACGAACGCGGTGTGCCGATCAGGTATGTCGAGACGACAGACGGACCGGTCGCGGTGGCCACCGTGTACGACCTGTTGATGGCGCAGTTCGGTGTGAGTCGAGGCCTTGCGGGTGAATATCCGGAGGACTACGACGACGAACGTCCCTACACCCCTGCATGGCAGGAACAGTTCACGGGTATCGGTCGGGACACGATCATACGCCTCGCTCGCGAGTTCGCAGGGAACGCCGAGGTGACCGAGGGCAAGTCGATGATCATCGTCGGCGCCTCGATCAATCACTGGTACAACAACAACCAGTCCTATCGAGCCCCGATCACCGCACTCATCCTCACAGGATGCCCTGGGCGCAACGGTGGCGGCATGAACCACTACGTCGGCCAGGAGAAGCTCACTCTGGTGGCACCGTGGACGAGCATGGCTCTCGCCTTGGACTGGTCCAAGCCCCCCCGTCTCCAGCAGACCCCAATATGGCACTACGTGCACAGCGACCAGTGGCGCTACGAGGGCGACTTCACGGACTACGCGCGCGTTCCTCCCGAGACCAAGTGGGCCAAGGGTCACGCCGTCGATCTTGCAGCAGCTTCGGTCCGGATGGGATGGATGCCCTTCTTCCCTCAGTTCAGCCAGAACTCAATCGACCTTGTGAGCGAAGCCGAGGCAGCCGGAGCAGCCAGCGACGAACAGATCGTCGACCGCGTTGCCGACCAGATGCGTACCGGCGACGTGCAACTCTCCGTTGAGGATCCGGATGCCCCGGAGAACTGGCCGAGGGTCTGGTTCATCTGGCGGGGCAACGCCATGCAATCGAGCGCGAAGGGGGCCGAGTTTTTCCTCCGTCACTACCTCGGCACGCACGACAACATCGAAGCAACTGAGCACGCCGCGGGCAAGACCGATACGGTCAAATTTCGCGACCCAGCGCCAAGGGGGAAGATGGACCTGGTCGTGGACATCAACTTCCGGATGGACTCCACTGCCCTGTACTCCGACATCGTGCTGCCCACGGCCTTCTGGTACGAGAAGAACGATCTCAACACCACCGACCTGCATTCGTTCGTCCACCCCCTTGGGGAGGCCGTGCCGCCCGTGTGGGAATCCAAGACGGACTACGACATCTTCAAGTCGTTTGCAAAGAAGGTCAGTGAGATGGCACCCTCGGTGTTCCCTGAGCCCTTCAAAGACCTTGTCACATCCCCGCTCAAACACGACACCCCCGACGAACTGGCCCAACCGGAGCCGCTCGACTGGGGCAAGGGGGAATGCGACCTCATTCCGGGCGTGACGGCGCCACATCTCAGCGTGGTCGAGCGCGACTATGCCAATCTCTACAACCGCTTCATCTCGCTGGGGCCGCTGATCCGCGAGGACGGTGCGAGCGGCCACGGGGTCCACGTTCCTGTTGCCAAGTTCTACGACGAACTCCTCGAGAGTCCTGTTGGGACGGCACCCGACCCTCGCCGCACCAGGGCGGTCGAGTGGGGAGGCAAGAAGTACCCCGGTCTTGAGGACCCTCTCGATGCAGCCAATGTCCTGCTTCACCTGGCCCCCGAAACCAACGGCGAGGTGGCGTACGCAGCATTCAAGGTCGAAGAGGAGAAGGTTGGTGTCCCGCTCGCGGACCTCGCCGAGGATACGCGCGGTGTCCGGATGAACTTCCACGACATAACCCGTCAGGTGAGGCGAACCCTGACGAGCCCTTGTTGGTCTGGCGACGTGAGGGACGGTCGGACGTACTCTGCGTGGACGTTGAACGTCGAGCGCCTTGTGCCGTGGCGCACGCTCACGGGAAGACAGCAGCTGTACAACGACCACCCCTACTACCTCGACTTCGGGGAACATCTTCCGACGTACAAGCCCAAGCTCGATCCCGTAGCTACGGGAGACATCGTGCGAAGCCCCGTCGACGACCAGTCGCTCGTCCTCAACTACATCACGCCACACGGAAAGTGGAACATCCACTCGACGTACAAGGACAACCTGCGCATGTTGACCCTGTCACGCGGCATGGATCCGATCTGGATCAATGACAAGGAAGCGGCCAAGGTGGGGATCGAGGACAACGACTGGGTCGAGGTCTTCAACGACAACGGGGTTGTCGTGACCAGGGCAGCTGTCAGCTCCCGGGTTCCGGCGGGGATCTGCCTCTATTACCACGCCGTGGAGAGAACGATCTACATCCCCAAGTCCCAAGTGCGCGGCGGCAAGCGGGCAGGCGGGCACAACAGCCTGACACGAACACGAATCAATCCTCTGCTGTTGGCCGGTGGCTATGCCCAGTTCACCTACGGCTTCAACTACTGGGGCCCGATCGGCATCTTCACTCGTGATACGTATGTGGTCGTCAAGAAGCTGGAGAAGCTCGAATGGTGACGCACGAAGCGAACGGGAGCCACTGACATGGACATTCGGGCACAAGTATCGATGGTCTTCCACCTGGACAAATGCATCGGTTGTCACACCTGCAGCGTTGCATGCAAGAACATCTGGACCGACCGCGAAGGCACTGATTACCAGTGGTGGAACAATGTCGAGACCAAACCGGGGACGGGCTATCCCACTCTGTGGGAGGACCAGGACGAGTACGGGGGCGGCTGGGAGGTCGTGGACGGCAAGTTGCAGATGAAGCTGCAGAGCAAGCTCGGCACCCTGGGGAACATCTTCTACAACCAGAAACTGCCGACGATCAACGACTACTACGAGCCGTGGACCTACGACTACGAACACCTCTTCACGGCACCAGAGGGCGACGATCAACCAACCGCTCGGCCGGTATCGCTGATCACAGGTGAGTTCATGGAGATCGAAGCCGGTCCGAACTGGGACGACGACCTCGGCGGTTCTCCGGTGTATGCAGCCAACGATCCGAACCTCGGTGTACTCACCGATGAAGAGCGGGCCCAACTCAACGAGATCGAGCAGGTGGTGTTCTTCTATCTGCCACGGATCTGCAACCACTGTCTCAACCCTGGCTGTGTGGCTGCCTGTCCGGCAGGTGCGATATACAAGCGTGGTGAGGACGGCATCGTGCTCGTCAGCCAGGAGAAGTGTCGAGCTTGGCGGATGTGCATCTC
>QMQC01000156.1 GCA_003648875.1 Actinomycetota bacterium | reverse complement strand
GTTCGAAACGACGGAGACGACCGACCAATTCATACGTTGACCAATGTCCCACCTCTCGGATCGATGCAGCTGTCGTGTCAGGTGGTACATGTCCTCAGCGACCTCCTAGCGATCTTCTTTGGTTTCGTCGTAGTAGTCGAGACGGTCGATGGGTTGGACGAGGGACGTGAGAACGTTCAGAACGTGCACGGTCGTGCGCTTGAGGAAACGGAAATAGAGTGCCCGAGAAACCGCTTCTCGGGTCTCTCCCTGGCACGTTCAGCCGGCAGTGCACCGCTCGGATGGTCCGACCGCCACCTGCGATACTGGCCGCTGCAACGCTTTCAGTGCTCTACGTTTGTCGCTGTCATATATCAGTTCTCACTGTCGTGAGTGGTCTCCTTGGAGTTCGCTCAACAGCGGAGACACACGCTGCGACATCCAGCGAACGTCCGGCGCGCTCATCCCGGGCGGGTGTCTGGAGTTGAACGATGTACGTCAAAATGCAGCCCGTTCGACGACCCCTGCACGGAGCCTCGGTCCAACACCGAGACACCCGGCGACCGACCGCGCTCGCGATCGAGCACAAGAATCGGTATTCGGGCCGTGAACACGAATGCACAAGTGCCACCTCGTCGGTGTAGCGCGGATGCACACCGGTCGCGAATCTCCAACGATTCCAAGACACTGGAGCCCGCGGCGTGCGTGGTGGCGATGTCAGCGCCCGATGGCGCTGCGTCCTTGTTCCTGTTCCATCATCAGAAGTCGGAACTCGCGCTGTGTAGCACGTTTCGCTGCGATCCATGCCACTCGCTGGATGACGTCGCTGCTGGGTGGTTGTGGTCCGAGGAGGTCGGCAGCATCTTCAGGTATGCCGTGTTCGGTGCGGTATCGGAGTGCCCGGTCAACGACCGTATCCCAAGCGACTCGACGATCGGGATCGGCGGGCCGTTCACCAAGGGTGTTGGTGACCCAGTCGGGTGGCTGATAGGCGATGGTCGCGAGCTTGTCGCGATGCCGGTCACGGATCTCGCGTTCCAGGTTCAGGTATTCGATGAAGGGTTCCTTTGGGACATCGCCTGCCCCCGGCGACAGTCCCCCGGCGTCCGATTCCGCCAGCTCGTCTTCCGCTTCAGCGAATCGCTGTTCGAGTTGTTCGTCGGTGAGGGTCTTGGGTCCGCGTCCTGTGTCGAGGGCTGCGGGTTTTGTGGCGGTGCGGGCGAGGCCGGCAATGAGGGCCGCGATACGTTCGGGGTGCTGATGGGTCAGATGCTCACATTCGTCGTTGCCGAGTTGGGGGTCTGTGAGGTAGATCGTATTCAACTCTCGGCCTCGGCTCATGGCGACGTAGATCCATTCGCGGTCGACACCGTCGCTGGCAACCGTGTGGGCTCGGCGCACGGTGGTGCCTTGGGCTTTGTGTCCGGTGACGGCGTAGCCCCAGTCGAGATGCCCGTCATCGAGGTACCAGTGGGGCACCGTGACCGGCTGACCGGTGCGGTCAAGGCGGAGCGTGATGGCTCGCCGTTCGGTGTCGATGCGGGTGACGGTGGCGAGGTCACCGTTGAGAACTCCGGGGTGGCCCCTGTTTTTGAGACACACCACACGGTCCCCCGCCTGGAAGGTCCGGTCGTCGACGTCGAGTGCAGGTCCGTTGAGGAGTCCGGCCTCGCCGAAGCGGGTACGTGCCTCCTGGTTGAGTTGGTCGACGGTGGTGTTGCGGTGACCGATGAGGAGTACCCCGGATGGGTCACCAATGTCCTCAACGTCGCGATACCAGTTGCGAACGGCTCGGCTGATGGTGTCGCCGGTGGTGGCCGCGAAGTTGATCCTGTCACGCTGCTTGTACATAGCAACAGCACCCTTCACCGACCCGTGACGCAGCTCAGCCAGAGCAGTCCGTTCCCACTCGTGTTCCTGCCGGACGTTCTCGGCCAACACGACAGACGGGAGCCGGGCAATGAGGGCGGCGAAGAGGCCACCTGCGTCGATCTCGGCGAGCTGGTGGTGGTCACCGATGAGAACGAGCTTGCCTGACGCTTCCTCGACGAGGTCCGAGACCTGAGCGAGTTGACGGGTGCCAACCATGCCAGCCTCGTCAACAACCACGACCGTACCCGACGCAAGGCCGCCGGTGGCTGCGGTCTCTCCGAGGAAGCGCGTGAGCGTGGTGGATGGGATTCCGGTGGCGGTCTGGAATCCTGCAGCGGTCCTGGCCGCCAACGCCGTACCCACCACAGGAACACCCGACTCTGTCGCGAGTTCGCGGATGATGGACATGACGGTCGTCTTCCCTGTCCCGGCTGCCCCGACCCCAACATCAATGGCGCTACCGGAGGTGGCGAACCGGGAGACCATTGCTCGTTGTCCTTCGGTGAGGATCGGGGAACACGCCAAAGCCTCCTCCACGTCTGGATCGGGTGCGGTCCAGCGTCCCGCGGCAAGTCCGGTCATCGCACGGTCGACAATCTGCTGTTCGATCGCGAGAAGCTCGACCGTGGTGTATCGACGCTCATGGGCGAGTCCAGGGAAGATCTCGCCGTCTCGTCGCCGCATGGCCGGGGCGGGCTTCGCTGAATCTGCAGCCTCAACGATGTGCTCGATCTCGGTCGGGTCGAGGTCGATCGGTAGGTCTTGAAGGTCGTCGGCTGTGGGATGGAATGGGAGGATCGGGACCACATCAGAACGTTCCAGGAACACGTCAGCGACAGCTTCCACATCCCGTCGCTTTCCGCCTTCGGGGAGCGCTTCAGCGGCGGCTTTGACCACATCGGCTCGCCCGAACGTGGACGCCTGTTCGGTGAGACCTTCAGGAGATGCCAGACGATCCAAGAGGCGTTGCGGATCCGGTACCGTGACGTCACGGGTGCGGTCGAGCACCATCGACACCGTCTCAGGCGTGATCCCGACCTCGGCCGCGCGCTCCAACCACTGCGGCATCAAGGCGTCGACCGGATTATCCCGTTTGGGGCTACGAGTAGCCAGAGCCGCGACTTCGTTCCCCGCAGCCGTATCGGCAAAGCCGTTGGCGTCACGCCATTCCTCGATCTGTTGGCGACGCTTCGAGAACGCCATGACCTGATCCCGAGTGAAGCCCTCAATATCAGCCATCCCCTTGTGGACCGGCTGCCACCGGACCCCAAGACGTTCAGTGAGCCTGCTCCGCAGCTCAGCCTCATGGAGATACCCGGCCGCCAGCTTGTTGCGATACAGAAGGCGCCCGTCGATCGCGCGCCATACCCCGTCGACGCCTTTGACGCGGTTCCCGACAACGACATGCGTGTGAAGCTGAGGGTCATCGGCTCGGCTTGTGAACTCTGTGAACCACGCCGCGACATACCCATCGGTGCGGATCGGCCACGTCTCAACCCGAAGACGCTGAGTCCCGTCTTCATCAAGGACCGGGTTGCCGTCGTCGTCCAGGACCGGTGTGCGGGACGCTCCTCTTGTCGAGGACGCCACCGACTCCATATATGTCATCGCCTCAGCGGTTGCCTCCTCGAACGCCTCAATCACGTGCCTGCGCGTATCGTCGTCGCCGAACGCCCACAACAGGGACACCGACTTGTCCGCCGAGAACGTCAGATCCCACGCAGCCACCCCGTCCTTGCGGAGCCGGTGGCCCAGCTGCTCCCCTGTTGCAGGATGCTGACCGTCAAACAGCCGTACCAGTCCTTCAGCACTCACCGCACCGTCGATACCAAGCTCTGCGGCGCCACTGCCGTGCCAACGGCCACTGGCTGTCCCGCCCTTGAGGTAGTAGTCCTCACAAGGCGAGATCTCGCCGACCTTCTCGAGGTAGTAATCCTTGTGAGCCTTGGCAAGGCTCAACATCCCGCAACCCCCACGATGTCTACATGTACACATCGGCAACTGTGTTGCACGTGCGTGTGGTGATGAAGGCGGTTGGATCCATGACATGCGACAGAGCTGTCTGGCTGGTTGACCATGGTGTGGCGGTCAAGCTGACCTGACATCGGAATCGTCTCTCGGGACTGGCTCATGTGGCCAATCGTGAAGGAGGACCCTCTCACCAGAGTGTCATTAACCCTCTCATCAGAGTGTTATCAGAGTTTTTGTGGCCGCGGCGATCGCCTCCTCACCGTGCAAGACCTCGCCGAGTATCTCGGGGGCCGGCGACCACGCTCTACCAGTAGCGGTATCGCCGAGAGCGAAGGCGCGGACCCATGAACACAAGCCCAGTTCGGCGTTGTATGTTGACGGGTCGACCTCGACGTACCCGCCGTCCTACACCCGGCACCGCACGATCGTTGCTTCGAATCTGCCTCTTTTGATACTCATGTGCTGCCCCCTGCGTTGTCTATGAGTGGATTGGTTTCGTCGGTGCTGAAGAGATCGAGGAGTCGCGAGTGCCGGAAGATCCGGTTCCGCTTCTTGCCGGTGATCTCTTCAATCATCCCAGCGTCCGTTGCCTTTCCAAGCAGCAGGCCAGCCGTCGTTGGAGATGTTTCAAGCTGCTCCGATACGAATGCGACAGTCACAACTGGTTGCTGCGAGATGAGATCGACGAATGCGGGCCCGTACGTTCCGAATGCGAATTCGGACGTCATGCGTACATCGGAGGCGTGGAGTTTCGCGACCGCGTGGGCAGTGTCGGTTGCGTCGTCGGCGGTCACGGTGACACCTCGGAGAAAGAACCGCAGCCAGCCCTCCCAGTCTCCGTGGGTGCGTACACGGCCGAGTCTGTCGTAGTACTCAGTCCGGTTCTCCTTGAGGAACAGGCTGAGATACAGGAGCGGTGCGGCCAGCGCTTCCTTCTCGATGAGGAGGAGCGTGATCAGCAGCCGTCCGACTCGCCCGTTGCCGTCGAGGAAGGGGTGGATCGTCTCGAATTGCACATGGGAGAGCGCAGCCTGGACGATCGGCGGCATCGAGCCCTTGTTGAGGTAGACCTCGAGGTCTCTGAACGTCTCGAGCAGGGAGTCGGGGTGCGGGGGGCCGAAAGTTGCAGTGTTGAGAGTGCATCCTGCCGGTCCGATCCCGTTCTGCGATGTTCTGAAGTGGCCCGGGTTTCGTTCCTGGCCTCGTACGCCTGTGAGTAGTTCTCTTTGGATTAATCGAATGAGACGCGCCGAGGGAGGGAGCTCGTCGAGGATTTCGATGCGCCTGTTCATCGCCTTGACGTAGTTGACAGTCTCGGCGATGTCTATGGGCTGCTGTGTCCCGGGGATGGCTGCTTCGAAGGCGAGCACGTCGTCGAGG
>QMQC01000155.1 GCA_003648875.1 Actinomycetota bacterium | reverse complement strand
TGTCTCTCTGACCCTCTGTCGGCCGTTCTGTGGGCCACAATGCACCAAAATGTGGAGCTGAACCCTGGGTACACGGATTTTGCTTCGTGCCGGGAGAAGGATTTGAACCTCCGTAGGCAATAGCCGGCAGATTTACAGTCTGCTCCCTTTGGCCACTCGGGCATCCCGGCATGATTGCTTCCGGCACCGCGGAAGCGTTGGCGAGGATAGCGGTGTCGCGACCACAGCGTTCAGCTGATCCACCGATGCATCGAGCTACTACGAGATGCCGTAGGCCATCCTCTCGAGACGGTCGATGCGATCCTCCAGGGGTGGATGCGTCGAGAACATCTTGCCCATCCGACCTCGCCGCCCCCTCGGGCCGAACGCCTTGAGCGGGTCTGCGATGAAGAGCTGTGACAGGGCAGGGTTCACGTCCATCGGCACACGGGAAACTCCGTTCGAGATCTTCCGGAGCGCGCTCGCAAGTGCAAGGGGTGAGCCGGTCGCTTCCGCACCGTCGTGGTCTGCCTCGAACTCCCGACTTCGGCTGATGGCCATCTGGATGAGCGCTGCAGCGATCGGCGCGAGGACCATCGCGACAAGACCGACGATCGCTGTCAGGGCGTTGCCGCTGCGTCGCCTTCCGCCAAGACTCGACCAAAACGCGATCCTGGCGAGGAAAGACAGCGCGGCGGCGATCGTCGCCGCGATCGTCGCGATCAACACGTCGCGGTTCTTCACATGTGCGAGTTCGTGAGCGAGAACGCCCTCGAGTTCGCGATGGTCGAGGACCTCGAGGATTCCCGTCGTAACAGCGACCGCAGCCTTCTTCGGGCTCCGCCCCGTTGCGAAAGCGTTGGGTTGTGGTGAGTCGATGAGGTAGAGGGCGGGCATCTGCATCCGCTCCCTTTGCGCAAGGGACGACACGATCGATTCGACATTTGGCAGCTCACCCGCTGCGATGGGCTTTGCCTTCGCGGACGCAAGAGCGATGCGGTCCGAGAAGAAATACACCCCGAAGTTGAAGACAACAGCGAACCCGAGAGCGATCAGGCCGCCCTGCGGTCCCCCGAGCAGGAAGCCGACGCCAACGAAGAGAGCACCGAGAAAAGCGAGGAGCGCTGCTGTCTTGACGTTGTTCATGTACTCAGCGTATCGCGAGATGCAATTTCCCGACGCGGACTCCAACTACTCGACGCACAGGAACGAGGGACTCCCCGTCGCCCCGTGGTAGTCGTAACGCACGCCATCGACGTCGAAGACGATGAGGGAGCCATTGACGAGCGCTTGGGTGTACGCCATGCCGGGTTGGGGACACCCAAGGGAGCCGTCCGGCCATACAACCTCCTCGTACGACACCCAATCGATCACGTCGCTGGAGATGCCAAGATGCGTTGCGAGATCGGCCATCGCACCCAGTACTGCTTGGGGTATGTCATCACCCGGAAGAAGACTTCCACCGTCGTCCGCGGGCGGTGGCGTGTCGTCTGGTTCTCCTGGACCGCTCCTTGATCCCTCATCATCGAGGTCCGCGTTCGGATCTACGGGCAATGACCCGGTCGGGAGCTCTCCCTGTCCGGACCCGGAGGAACCCGTGGACTGATCCACTCCTCCACCAGAATCAGCGTCAAGGCCGATATCGGAACGTGCGCCATCCGACTGTCCGGTGCCAGCGCACGCCGCAAGTATCAGGATCGCGGCGGCTCCCGCGATCATCGCCTTCTTCATATCGCTCTCCTCATGGGCAACACTACGACGAATAGAGGATCGGGTTCAGTTCCCTACTCAACGAGAATCACCTGGAAGGCGCCAAGACCGGCGGGATCTATGAGCGCCTCAAGATCGAGGCGCTCCGAGCGGTGCTCGAGCTGGGCCATGATCGCACCCGTCGACGCAGAGTGCTGCTCCTGGTGCGTCGTGTCCGCTATCAGCTCGACGAGTCCGTACTCGAGGAGGAAATCATGTTGGCTCAGCAGCCTGGCGTTCCGCCCGGCGCGGGCGATCAACTTGAGCACACCGGTGACGTTCACATCCACGGTGATGTCGGTATCTCCAGGATGCTGCAGCCAATCCAGACCGTCCTGATGTCTCCGATATGTTCGGACGATGGACGAGGCATGCCTTTCGATCAACTCCTCTGACGTGCCCCCGTAGTCGATGAGGCACATCGCCACCGTACCGAAGTGGTCGAAGACCCTTCGAATCCAACCGGAAACGGCAAGCTGTGCCGAGACAGTCGTACCGGACGGCACTTCACCGAACACGTTGTCACACCACTCAATGACTCCCGGTCTCGCCGGTATCTCGACAAGCACCAACTCATCGCCTTCTACTCCCACGGCGATCTCGACCCAACCGGCCTCGATTCGACAAGCCAGGGCGGCAGGCATGTTGTCGAGTACCTCGTTGGCGACGATGACTGCATCGATACCTCTGGGTATGTCGTCGATCGCTGCCACGACTGTGGCCGTGGGGAACCGCTGTTCGTGGAATGCTCTCGAAGCAGCCGACCGCTCAACGGCATACACGGGGTCACCAGCGTCTGTCCAGGGGGCGATGATCTCGCGAAGCAGCGTGCCCGACCCCGGCCCGATCTCGATCAGGGCGGCATGGGCACTCGGCAGGTTGTCATCGACCCACTCACCAACGCAGTAACCGAAGGCCCAAGTGATCTCAGGGCTCGTGACGAAATCACCTTTCTTGCCGGAGCGAACCGGCCCGGCGGCGAAGAACCCATCCTCTGCGTCGTAGAGACACATCTCCATGTACACGTCGAAGGGCATCGATCCACCGGTTTCGATTCGTCTGATGAGCCGCTCTCTCATGTGCCCAAGTGTAGAATCGAAACATGACCGACTCCGATTGCGTGCTGTGTGCAGGCAGGGAAATGGACGGGGTCCTCCTTGTCACCGAAGTGTGGAGTAACGAGTTCTGGCGGCTCACGACAACAACCGTGGGGGAGATCGCTGGCTACAGCTATCTGAGCACCCACAGGCACATCGAGGACATCAGCGCCCTCGATGGAGACGAACAGGAATCCTTCGGTGCGGTCGTCTGGCGAACAACCTCAGCCATCAAGGAAGCGACGGGCGCTGACCATGTCTATGTGTACGTGATGGGGGATGGCATAGATCACCTCCATCTGCACCTCGCCCCGTGGAGGGGGCCTACGAGTCCATTGATCGATGATCCCATCAAGGGGGCTCGTCACAAGGTGATACTCAGCACGGGCGAGGAGGTTTGGGTTTCGGACCGCTACCCACTCCAACCACGAGGTTTGATGACTATCGCGATCGCCGACATCAGAGAGCTTCTGGCCGAGTAACGAGCGAGCGGAGATGACGTGAAACCCCCAATCTGTGGCGATGGTCTTCGGCGACAGTTCCATAGAAGATAACTCAGGAATTGATCCGAGATGCACTATCATCACCCTATTGATCGCGCCACGAAAGGATGACCGAGGTGCTCCAAACCCTTCATGAATTCATGGACGATGTGGTTGAGCGGTCCGCCGCACAGTTTGAGTTCCACCAAGCGGTTCGAGATGTGGCTGAATCCGTGTGGCCACTCTTTGATCGCTATCCAGAGTACCTCGAAGAGAAGATCCCCCACCGAATGGTGCAGGCCGAACGGATCATCATCTTCCGCGTCCCCTGGGTCGATGACACCGGGACCGTGCAGGTCAACCGCGGATACCGGATTGAGATGAGCAGTGCCATTGGCCCGTACAAGGGCGGTCTGCGGTTTCACCCATCCGTGAATCTCGGCATCTTGAAGTTCCTCGCATTCGAGCAGGTATACAAGAACGCGCTCACGACCTTGCCAATGGGCGGAGGCAAGGGAGGAGCCGACTTCGATCCAAAGGGCAGGACCGATCACGAGGTGATGCGGTTCTGTCAGGCGTTCATGAGCGAGCTCTTCCGCCACATCGGACCCCACACCGACATTCCTGCAGGAGACATAGGCGTCGGTGCACGCGAGATCGGGTATCTCTTCGGTCAGTACAAGAAGCTTGCGAATCAGTTCGACGGCATCCTGACCGGCAAGGGCACTGCATGGGGAGGCAGCCTCATCCGCCCGGAATCCACGGGATACGGCACGGTGTATTTCACCGAGGAGATGCTCAGGGCGCAGGGTGACACCATCCATGGAAAGACCGTGCTGATCTCAGGATCAGGGAACGTCGCCCAGTTCGCTGTCGAGAACGTGAACCGCCTCGGTGGAACGGCCGTGACTCTCTCTGACTCCGATGGGTTCATCCACGACCCGGGCGGCATCGACGCCGAGAAGCTCGATTGGGTCATGAACCTCAAGAACGTGCGTAGGGGCAGGATCAGCGAGTATGCGGAGCACTTCGGCGTCGGGTACTACGCAGGTCAGAAACCTTGGGGCGTTGAAGGAGCACAGGTTGCGCTCCCCTGTGCAACACAGAACGAACTCGATGTCGAAGAAGCAAAACACCTGGTCGCGAACGGCATTCGTGTTGTCGCAGAAGGCGCGAACATGCCAACATATCCGGACGCCTCAAGGCTGCTGATCGACAGCGGCGTTCTCTTCGGTCCCGGCAAGGCAGCGAACGCCGGCGGGGTAGCGGTAAGCGGCCTTGAGATGGCACAGAACGCAGCCTTCACCACGTGGAGCCGCGAGGAGGTCGACGCCAAGCTTCTGGGCATCATGACGGCGATTCACAGATCCTGTCGCGAGACCGCTGAGGAGTTCGGTGTCCCGAACAACTACGTCGTCGGTGCGAATATCGCAGCGTTCCGCAAGGTTGCAGGTGCAATGATGGATCAGGGCGTTGTGTAAGGAGATTCGAGATGACAAAGATCGTTGGCTATTTCGATGGAACGGACTCAGCCCTGCTCACTGACCTCGTTTGCGATGGATACGACACACTCCCCATTTCCAACGGATTCGACAATCACGGGATGCATGTACGGATCATCAACAACGAGAACCGTGTCGACGTGTTGGTTGGGTACGTCCACAAGATCTACTCGGCCGAGGGCAGCACTCCCCCTGGCGCTGTCACATATCAAGACGTCTTCCATGTCTGTCGCACCTTCAACATTCCGCTCGTCCTCGAAGTCGACGCAGATCTCCACGACAAAGCTCGAGCCCTGTTCGTCGACGCACCACCGAGTGTCCAGTATGCCGACCCAAGGGAAACGCTATCGACCGTCAGGCGAATCCTCGATGAATTGGACGGTTGATCTCGCCGCGACG
>QMQC01000154.1 GCA_003648875.1 Actinomycetota bacterium | reverse complement strand
CTTCTGCTCGCATCGCTCGGAGAGACCTTCGGTCAACGCAGCGGCGTGCTCAACCTCGGCGTGGACGGGATCATGTTGCTCGGAGCATTCGCTGGCTACTACGCGGTGCTCAAGACAGGCAATGTGTGGTTCGGACTCATTGCAAGCGCGATCATCGGCCTCGTTCTCGGCCTTTCTTCGGCCCTGATTGCCGTCACGCTGAAAGCCGAGCAGGGCATCAGCGGTATTGGTATCTACTTGTTCGGGTTGGGTATGAGCGACCTGTTGTTCCAGAAGCTCGTCGGTACACCCATTCCGATTGACACCTTTCCCAAGGTCAGTGTCCCGATTCTCGCGGACATCCCATATGTGGGGGAGATGCTCTTCCAGCACAGCTTGGTCATCTATCTGGCGTTCGCCGCCATCCCCGTCAGTACTTTCGTCATCAATCGAACAACTTTCGGAATGAACATTCGCGCCGTTGGTGAATACCCCGAAGCTGCTGACACACTTGGCGTCAGTGTCTCGCGGGTGCGGTATGCAACTCAGATGATCGGTGGGACCCTCGCAGGGATTGCCGGTGGCGTCCTGGCCATCTCGCTTGGCATCTTCCAGCAGAACCTGACCAACGGCGCTGGCTTCATCGCCATTGCGCTCGTCTACTTCGGGGCGTTCAGACCGGTCGGTATCATGCTGGGCGCCCTTCTCTTCGGGTTCGTAAACGCACTGGTTTTGGAGCTGAAGACGTTGGAGATCATCCCGAGGGATCTCTCCAATCTGGCAGCGATGGCACCCGCCATCATTACGATTCTCGCGTTGGCATTCGTTGCACGACGCTTCCGAGCGCCTGCAGCGTTGACCAAGCCTTTCACGAGAGGACAATAGGGGCCGCGTGCGGCCCACATATAGAGGAGGAAAATTGAAGAATAGATTCACAAAGCTAGCGATCCTTCTGTCGGTGCTCGCGCTCGTTGCGGCCGCATGCAGCAGCAGCGACGACGATTCGGGCGGCGGCGATTTCAGGATTGCGATCGTCGCCCCTTCGGCGTCGAACGATCTGGCGTTTACCCAATCGATCGTTGACGCAGCGGACCTGCTCAAGGATTCAGGTGTCGTATCAGAGGTTGCTGTCACTGACGGGACGTTCGTCGTCGATGATGCTGCGGTTGCGATTCGTGACTATGCATCTGACGGCTACGACCTCGTTATTGCGCACGGATCGCAGTACGGAGGTTCACTCCAGGAGATCGCACCAGATTTCCCAGAGACGTCCTTCGCCTGGGGCACTTCGGCAGACACATTCGGTCTACCGAACGTGTACTCATATGAGGCTGCATCTGATCAGGGCGGAAGGGTCATGGGAATCATGGCTGCGGCACTGTCCCAGGGAGACGTCGTTGGAATCGTCGGTCCGATCGAGGTCGGCGATGCAAAGCTGTACGTTGACGGGTTCAAGGCCGGCGTTCTCATCCAGAAGCCCGGCGCAGACGTTCTCGTGAACTACATCGATTCGTTCAGCGACGTGGCTCTGGCCTCAGAGGCGGCAAACTCGTTGATCGGTGCTGGTGCCGACGTGTTGTCGGGCACCGCGCAGATGGTTGTTGGAGCTGTCGGCGTCGCAAAATCGGAGGGTGTCCTGTGGTTCGGTACCCAGGCGAACCAGACGACTCTCGCCCCCGAGATCGTGGTCGCCTCCCAGGTGTACCACTGGGAGCACATCCTGGAAGAGATGATCGACAAGGTGAAGGATGGCAAGCTCGGCGGGGAGCTGTTCAGTATCACGTTCGCCAACGATGGCCTGGTCATCGAATACAACGATGGCTATGACCTGCCGGCCGACGTGAGGGAGCTCGCAGACGACGCGATCGACGCGATCAAGTCCGGCGGATAGGACAAAGCTGGGTAGGGGGATCGGAAGATCCCCCTACCCCTCGAACAGGAGAGATATGTGACGGGCACGCCTGGTCCGATGCTTGAGATGCGCGGAATCACGAAGCGGTTTCCTGGAGTTGTCGCGAACGACCACGTCGACTTCGATGTCTACGCGGGCGAGGTGCACACGCTCCTTGGCGAGAACGGTGCCGGAAAGAGCACGTTGATGAATGTGTTGTATGGCCTCTATCCGGCCGATGAGGGAGACATCCTCATCGATGGTGAGGTCGTTGCTCTCGACAGCCCAGCCGCTGCGATCGATCACGGGATCGGAATGATCCATCAGCATTTCATGCTGGTTCCAACGTTGACAGTTGCCGAGAACGTGGCACTCGGACTCAAATCGAGCCGCGGTGCCCTGACCGATCTCGCCGTCGTACCGAAGCGCATTCTTGAACTTGCTGGCCGGTACGGGCTGGATCTGGATCCATCGGCGCTGGTATGGCAACTCTCGGTGGGCGAGCGCCAACGGGTCGAGATCATCAAGGCGCTCTACCGGGATGCCAGGTTGCTCATCCTCGATGAGCCAACGGCGGTGCTCACCCCTCAGGAAGTGGATCAACTCTTCTCCACGCTTCGCCAGCTCACCGTGGATGGACGTGGTCTGATCTTCATCTCCCACAAACTCCACGAGGTGCTTGCGCTCAGTACGCGAATCACCGTCCTTCGCCATGGGGCAGTCACCGGTGAGATTCCCGTCGAAGGGGCTACGCGTGAGAGCCTTGCGAACATGATGGTTGGTCGAGCCGTAAAGCTAACGCCGGACAAGCTCGATGCCGAGCCTGGTGACGTCGCGTTGGAGATCAAGGATCTGACTGTCATGGGCGACAGGGGTCTTGTTGTTGTGGACAATCTCGATCTCAGTGTCCGTCGGGGTGAGATCCTTGGCATCGCCGGTGTGTCTGGTAATGGCCAGCGAGAGTTGGCCGAGACTATCGCCGGCCTGAGGGCACCTGTGAGCGGGATGATCAGGGTCGCAGATATCGATGTGACGGGTGCACACCCCAGCAAGGTTCGCGAGGCAGGCCTCGCGTACGTTCCGGAGGAACGCATGAAGGAGGGTGTGATAGCTGACTTCATGGTTTGGGAGAATCTGCTTCTCATCGATCATGCGAGTTCGGACTACTTGAAGCACGGTCTTTTCGACTTCGGAACAATCAAGGATCACGCCAGGGAATTGGTCGATGCATTTGACATCCGGACGCCTTCGTTGGAGACACCGTGCGGTTCCTTGTCCGGCGGCAACATCCAGAAAGTGATCATGGCTAGGGAACTTTCTGCGTCCCCCACGGTCCTTGTTGCGTCACAGCCGACTCGCGGGGTTGATATCGGTGCAGCTGAGTACATCCACCGCAGGCTGATCGATAAACGCAACGTACTGTCGGATGCCGAGTTCATTCAGCAGAAACTGATCGAGTATCGAACCGCCAGCACCGCGATCCTGATGATCTCAGAGGACCTCGACGAAATCTTCGGCCTGTCAGACCGGATCGCCGTCCTATATGAGGGGAAGATCATGGGCATGGTTGACCCGAAGCTCGCCACACGTGAGGAAGTCGGGCTGATGATGGCAGGAGTTGCGGCAGACTGATTGCGAGCTTTCCCCGTCTATCGATGGTCGCACGATCGATGGCGTTCGCCTACCGACAACCGATCGTTCGCGGTGCTCTATCACCGATGAGCGAACGAGAACGTTCGGTTATCGGTCAGTCTTCGTGGTGTTCAGGTAGTTGTAGATGGTGATGCGGCTTACCCCCATCGCAACGCCCACATCCTCGATCGACTTTCGGAGTCGGAAGGCCCCTCGTTCATCGAGCATTGCAACGGCGCGTTGCTTGTCGGCACGGCTGAGATCCGCCAACGGTGATCCGAGCTGATCTTCAACGGTGGCGACGAGACGTTCGAGCGACACGATGTCTACGAGTCTCACCCCGATTGCTGGTTCGCCTTCCCACTCAAGAGCGATATCACCGTCCTCGATGTCCTTGGCACCGACGACCGATCCGCCGATCGCGTCAACCAGGGGCTTGATCGCCTGCTCGAGAGGATGAGAGGGTGTCTTCATGGTCCGTCGATCACCACCTCGACGAGTACCCGGTGTGCGCCATCCTCCACGGCAGCGGAGACCATCGCCCCAATGGCGCCGGACACCTCGCTTGCGGTCCCCGAGACGATAGAACCGAATGGACCCATCGTCACATGGAGACCTCTTGTCTCCATGGCCTCGATCCCTGCCATGACGTGTGGACCCGGGGCGTTCTCGACAAAGGGCTCGATCACGAACTCGACGGTGCAAACGCTCATGAGGCAGCGGTGCCATCGAACACATCGGGACGCCGGTCCCCGTGGGAAACCAAGTGTCTCCGTACCGCCTCGATCTCGGACACATCAATATCCCGCACGATGACCTCATCCTCGGTGTCTGGGAGTGGTTCGCCGAACCCTACCGAGAGCTTTGACATTCTGTCAAAGTGGCGCTCTCCGCCAACCGCTTTCCGCTCTCCGGACCGCGGATTACGGATTGCGGATTGCAGATGCGTGTCGTACGCGTCAGCTTCTGGTCCTGGCGTTGAACGACTCGATCAGCTCGTCGATCGGATCGACCATCGCCTGGATACCCGTCCAATAGTCCGGGTCGTACCACTGGGCCTGGATCTCCTCGTAGGTCTTGCCCTGCTGCTCGACCCACGTGTAGTACTTCAGGTTGTGAATCCGTTTTCTCTCGTAGTAGCCGAGCTCTTGGACGTGCTGAAGACCCTGGCCCATCAGATGCCGGTGATAGACACCTGCAGCGTCGAGCATGGTGAATTCGCCGCGCTCAGCGTTCATCTCAGCCAACCGTGATCCGTACATCTCCATTGAATCGGTTCCGAGTGTCATCACAACGTCGTTGCCGGTGAGTTCGTACCACTTGGCGAACTTGATCGCCATCAACACGTTCGCCGCACCCGAGATACCGAGCAGCGGGAGCTTCTCGATCAAGTCTGCCGATACTCCCTGGGTGGCCAGGTACTCGTGGCCGGCTGGTTCGTTGAACAAGCGGATCAGGCTCACAGAGGACTCATCATCGATACCCATTGCCATGTCCGTGTTCGCAACGTTGTGGATCCACGGGATGTGCTTGTCCCCGATCCCTTCGATCCGGTGTTCGCCGAAACCGTTGTAGATCATCGTCGGGCACTCGGTCGCTTCTCCGGCAACGATCTTCGAGTTGGGGAAGACCTGCTTGAGGTAGTCGCCCGAGGCGATCGTTCCTGCCGAGCCTGTCGTGAGGGTTACTCCTGCGAACCTGTCGTTGGGTCCCATGATGTCGTTGAGGACCTCGACCATGGCCGGCCCGGTCACCGAGTAGTGCCACAGGTAGTTCCCGAACTCATCGAACTGGTTGAAGATGACAAGAT
>QMQC01000153.1 GCA_003648875.1 Actinomycetota bacterium | reverse complement strand
GGCGTTGTGGGACATGCGTAAGGAATGGATGGAGAAGGACTACTACGCCGAGCGTGGCGTAACAAAGGACGCTGATCAGAAGGAGATCAAGAAGGCGTTCAGGAAGCTCGCGCGTCAGCTCCATCCGGACAACAACCCCGGCGATGCTGAGGCCGAGGGCCGCTTCAAGGAGATCAACGAGGCGTACGACACCATTGGGGACGAGGACTCCCGCAAGGAGTACGACCATGTCCGCGAGATGGGCTACTTCGTGGGCGGCCCTGCCGGAAACCAGCAGTACGTCCGCGTCGAGGACCTTTTCGGTGGAGGCTTCAGTGGCGGAGGACAGGCCCAGGATCTC
This sequence comes from Actinomycetota bacterium, assembly GCA_003648875.1. Taxonomy (GTDB): domain Bacteria; phylum Actinomycetota; class Acidimicrobiia; order Spongiisociales; family UBA5794; genus B3-G11. The sequence goes on along the minus strand of QMQC01000153.1, from coordinate 4,983 downwards.
TTCGGTGGCCTCCAGGATCTCTTCGGGGGAGGACGCCGCCAGGCAAGACCGCAAAAAGGCCAGGATGTTTCCGGTTCGATCACATTGAGTTTCCATGAGGCGCTAACAGGTCCCACGAAGGAATTCGGGGTTGGTACCGACACGGTCAAGGTGAAGATCCCGAAGGGAGTTGCCGACGGCACGAAGGTTCGTGTCAAGGGCAAGGGCGGACCTGGCGCCAACGGCGGGCCTTCGGGCGATCTCTATGTCGACGTGCACGTTGGGGAACACCCCACGTTCGGGCGGATAGGAAAGAGGGACCTCACCATCGATCTGCCTGTGACCTTCTCCGAGGCTGCACTCGGTGCAGTCATCAGCATCCCAACACTCAACGGCACGACGAAGATCAAAGTTCCGGCAGGAACTCAGCCCGGCGCGACGATGAAGCTGACGGGAAAGGGAGTGGAGACTGCCCGGGCAACAGGAGACCTCCTCGTAACGATCAAAGTCGTCGTGCCGACAGACGTCTCGGACGATGAGCGTGGCGCACTCGAGACCCTCAAAGAAGCCGAATCGACACGAAACCCACGCAAGCACCTGGGGGTGTGACATGAACGACCAACAAGACGCCGTCTACATCATCTCGGTTGCTGCCGAGCTCGTTGGCATGCACCCACAAACCCTGCGCGTGTACGAACGTCGCGGCCTGCTCGACCCGTACCGAACCCCCGGCGGGACCCGCAGATACAGCCAGGAGGACCTCGATCGCCTGCTTCTCATCCAGCGTCTCTCGAGCGCCGGCGTCAACCTCGAAGGCATCAAGCGCATCATGGCACTTCAACATGAGAACGACCGTCTCAGGAGCCAGGTGACCCGACTACGCAGACTCCTGGAGGAAGCAGAGAGCCGTTGGGGAACCAATATCGGCCCTGCGTTCCGTATCGGTGTTCGCAAGAAGAGCAACCTGCCGTCGATTCGTAGGGAGAACCCCTTCGCCTAGGAAAACTGTCCGGTTCAGCCTTCAGCCAGGCTGCGCAGCTCCGTAGCCACCATCACATCTGTGATCAGGGCGTGGTGCTCCATGGCGAACTGGGGCCAGGGGGCGTCTGTGGCGGCGAGGCGCCTCGGTGGAGCAACAAGGTCGTAGCCGCATCGTTCGGCGATCTCCGCAACCACCTCGGCACCTATGCCACCGGATCGCTGTGGCTCCTGGACGAAGAGCATCTTGTTCGTCTTGATGACTGACTCTGACACCGTCTCGACATCCCAGGGGTACACCGTGCGCAGGTCGATCACTTCAACATCGACGCCGTCCTTCGCAACCGCCGCGGCAGCTCTGAGGGAGACCGGCACCATCCCGCCATACGTGATGAGCGTGATGTCTCCGCCCGCACGACGCACGCGGGCACGACCAAGCGGAAGCTCGTATGCGGCGTCAGGGACCGCTTCTCTGCCTGCGCGGTAGAGCACTTTCGGCTCAAGGAACATCACAGGGTCATCGGATCTGATCGCTGCGGCGAGCAGACCCTTGGCGTCCGTTGGCGACGAGGGCACGACGACGACGATCCCCGGCACATGGGCAAAGTACGCCTCCGGACTGTCGCAATGATGCTCGTGAGCACGGATGCCGGCACCGTTTGGCATACGCACCACCATTGGAAGTGACGTGTTGCCCCTCGTGCGGAATCTGATCCGTCCGAGGTGGCTTGCGATTTGGTCGAACGCCGGGTACGAGAAACCTTCGAACTGGATCTCAGCGATCGGGCGGATACCTGCCATTGCCATGCCAATCGCCGTACCGACGATGCCCGACTCGTTGATCGGCGTGTCGATGACGCGCTCTGACCCAAACTCGTCCAGCAACCCCGCAGTGACCCGGAACACGCCACCCGCCAAGGCAACATCCTCACCGAGGAGCACCGTCGTGGGATCCGCTGCCATCTCCTGGTGCAATGCAGCGTTGATGGCGTCTGCCATCGTCATCTCGGTCGTCGGTCCGGGCGGCAGGTTGTCCTCACCGACGATCCACTGGCTCGAGATCGGAATATTCGAGCGCTCCTCACCCGCATCGTCCTCGAGCCGATGGAGCTGCTCGATCATCGACGAAGGCACCTTGTCGAACGATTGGGTGATGATGTCCACCCTGGGTGGCAGTTCCGTGGCCAGTACAGCTTCGAGTGCCTCATCGAACATCTCGGTGGCTTCGGTGGCCAGTTGCTCCTCTGCCGCGTCGTCCCACCATCCCGCGTTCACGACGAAGGCACGCATCCGATCGACCGGATCGAGAGGTCGCCACAGCTCCTCCTCTTCCCTCGTTCGGTACAACGCCGGGTCATCTGCAGTTGCGTGCGGGCCGAAGCGGTAGCAGATCGCCTCGATGAGCGTTGGACCCTCACCTGCCGACCCACGCTCAACCGCACGCCTGGTTGCGTCGTATACGGCAACGGCATCGAATCCGTTCACCTTCTCAGCTGCCATCCCATAACCTGGTGCCTTGTCGGCCAGCCACTTCGCAGCCGTCTGTCGTTCATACGGCACCGAGATTGCATAGAAGTTGTTCGACACGATGAACACGGTCGGCGTCCTCCACACTCCGGCGAAGTTGAGCCCTGAGTGGAAGTCGTTCTCAGACGTACCGCCATCGCCTACGTACGTGACCGTGACGACGTCGTTTCCCTTGAGCCGCTCTGCGTATGCGTGGCCAACGGCATGAGGGAGGTGACTCCCGATGGGGACGGTGATGACCATCTGTTGCATCGCGGGCGGATCCCATGTCGTGTTCGGAAGCCCTCGCCAGTAGGCGAGAACCGTCTCGAGTGGCATACCCCTGGCGATGTGCACGCCATGCTCCCGATAGCCCGGATAGATGAAGTCCCTCTCGCGAAGGGCGTGTGCACTCCCAACCTGGATCGCCTCGTGGCCCTCGGCAATCGCATAGGTCCCGAGTCGACCCTGTCGCTGAGCTGCGGTCGCCCTACGGTCGAATATCCGTGTGCGAACCATGTCGCGATACAGATCGAGAGCCAGTTCTTCGGTCAGCCATGGTGCATCTCCAACGAGTCTGCCATTGCGATCGACGATCTCGTGCAGGACCTCCCAGTCGAGATCCTCCGGTCTTCGCATCAGACGCGGCCCACGGTGTCCAGAGCCTCAAGGAAGTGCCTGTTCTCGGATTCCGTGCCAACCGTCACCCTGACGCCTTCGCCAAGCACACGTATGATCACTCCTTCGCGAAGCAGACCGTCGAATAGGCCTGAAGCGTCGTCCTCCGGCACGAAGTAGACGAAATTCGCCTCGGACGCGGCGACCCTGTAGCCACGATCACCAAGCCCTTTCAAGAGAAGGACCCGTCCCTCGGCGTTGAGCATCGACCTCTCAGTCACCTGATCCTGGTGCTTGAGAGCTTCGATGGCTGCTGCCTGGCCCGGTGCCGTGACCGCAAAAGGCGGCTGGGTTGTACGCAGTTCACCGATGAGGTCTGGATGACCGATCCCATAACCAACGCGCAAACCGGCAAGTCCATAGATCTTCGAGAACGTCCTGGCAACCAGCACGTTCGGGTAGGTCGGTGCACGGGTCAACATGGATTCATGATCGGGGTCGGTGACGTACTCGGAATAGGCTTCGTCGATGATCACAGTGATTCGATCATCCACGGCATCGACGAACTCTCTCACATCAGCACCGGAGCGGATGCCACCGGTGGGGTTGTTCGGGTTGCATACGTATAGGATCGTCGTGTCATCGCGGATCGCACCGAGCATCGCGTCGAGGTCATGGCCGAAGTGGTCGTCGAGGGGCACGGCGATCGGCTCGGCGTGAGCCACGAGGGTCGCAATCCGATACATGACGAAGCTCGGGTGGCTGAACACGGCAGACGTGCCAGGGCCTCCCACGGAGAGGGCAGCACAGCGGAGTATATCCGATGACCCTGCTCCTACCCATACCGAGGATGGGTCGACACCGTGATGTGATGCAATCTCTTTCGTGAGTTCGTATTGACCGCTGTCCGGGTATCGATTCACCGTAGCTCCAGCGGCGGCGATGGCTTCGATCACCTCCGGAAACGGCTCCGTCGGGCATTCATTTGATGCGAGTTTGTCGATCGACTCGATCCCCAGCTCGCGGGCAACCTCCTCGATGGGCTTACCCGGAATGTATCGAGGGATCGATGCAAGGTCTGGCCTGTACGTCGGCACGGTGTTGGTTCCTCCAATTGATCGCGTTCAACCTCAGGCTACTTGCGCTCGCTTCGCTTCGGAACGCCCGGCCGACAGGTGCCAATGACTTTCGGCCCTTGTCGCCCACCCGGGAACCTGAGATGGTTTCTGTGGGTGAGGAACGTGATGGAAGTCTCTGATAGCAGCAAGAAGACAGAACAGGCGTTCATTCGCTTCGTGAAGGAAGCGGAGCCACGACTCTCGTACGCTCTCGCCGCAGCATACGGACCTGAGGTTGGCTCCGAGGTGACAGCGGACACACTGGCATGGGCGTGGGAGCACTGGGACAAGGTGCGAGACATGGAGAACCCTGCGGGTTATCTGTACCGCGTAGGTCAGAGCAAGGCCCGCTGGTACCACCGTCCACGTGTGCTGTTCCCCCAGGTACCTCCCGTCGAGGTACCTGGCCTCGAACCCGGGCTGCCGGACGCGCTCGGCGGGCTGACGAAGCATCAGCGTGTCGCTGTGGTCCTCATCCACGGCCTCGGCTACAGCGAAAGGGAGGTGGCTGGCTTGCTTGGTCTCTCCCGATGGTCAGTGCGTACCCACACAGAGCGAGGCCTGAAACGGCTGCGATCAACCCTGGGAGTGACGGTCGATGCGTGATTTGACAGACCAACTAGCTGATTACTTCGACGCCACAGTCGAGCGGATCACGGCGGAGGACGTCCTTGCCGGGCGCCAGGTTCGTCCGCCTGCACAACATCTTCACCAACCAATCCGAAAGAGAATGCTTCGACCGGCTTGGGCACTCTCCGTCGCTTTCGTGACCACGATCGTCGTC
>QMQC01000152.1 GCA_003648875.1 Actinomycetota bacterium | reverse complement strand
CGCCGGCGCCTGTGCGGTCGCAGCCGCAGAGGGAGCATCACTGAACGTGCGCATCAACCTCGACGGTCTCGATGGCGACCCATCCGAGATCGCCGACCGTCATGACCGTGCGCTGGAGCGGGCGCACGCTCTCGGAAGGCAGGTTGCAGAAGCGGTCGAAGTGCATCTCGCCGGTCCTGCAACGGGTTGATCGTGGTGCTCACGATGGTGACCGGTACCGAACTGACATGAGCTCGACCTTCGAGTAGGTCGAGGCTGTACCTTGTCTGTTGTCAGACGAGGCGATCGTGAGGTCGACGTGGACGAAACAGCACTCCGGGCGAGATCTCGATTCAGATTCGGCGCGATCCTTGTGGCGATGGTCGTTGTGGGTGTCGCAGGGTATCTCGGCTTCGTCGCCTTCGTCGGGTCTGACCGGGAGATCAGCACCGGTGTGATGGTTCTGGCTGCAGCCACGGGCTTTGCAGCCTTCTTCTCGCCTTGCTCGTTCCCCTTGCTTCTGGCTTTCCTCGCACGGAGATCCAGCGAAACGAAGGGAGCGGCCATTTCGAGCGCGGTTCGAATAGGCGCCGGTGCCGTTGCTTTCTTCGGACTCATGGCGGTCGTGTTGGCGTTGGGTGGAACCGCCTTCGGCAGCGTGATCGGATTCGACACAACTGCGGGGCGGATCTTTCGACTGACGGTGGGGATTCTGCTTGTCGGATTCGGTCTCCGTCAGGCGAGGCTGATGCACATCGAGATGCGGTGGCTCGATCGGGTCGCCAGCGCCGCAAGTCGTACCTTCGATCCCTCCGACCAGTCGAGCCGAGCGCGAAGTGATGTCGTCTACGGCTTCGGGTACCTACTGGCAGGATTCGGTTGAACAGGACCACTGCTTGCCGGTCTGGCGGCCCAAACCCTCACCGTCGGCACGACACAGACTGTGGTGGCGTTTGCGACGGCCGCAGCGGTCTTCGTAACCCTCATCATCACTGCATCTGTGGCCGTGTCGTTCTTGAGCATCGATGCGCTCAGACCCGTTCGCACGACCGGACCAACGGTCAAGAGGTGGGGTGGGTTCGTGTTGGCAACGGTTGGGTTCTGGTTCATCCTGCTTGCGTTCTTACCCAGCCCTGTTCTGCTGTCTTGACCTTCAACCGGGTTGAAGCTTTCGGTTTGAGCCACCACCACAAGGAGTCCAGAAAAGCGCATCGGTCAAGCGGCAGAACTTCCGGGGTTCCCCGACGGTGCTCGTCAACGGCAATGATCCTTTCGCTGATGCTGACGCACCCGTCGGGCTCAGTTGCCGGATCTATGGAACGGAAGATGGTCCAGTCGGATCACCCACCCTCGACCAGCTCCGTCAGGCGCTCACCGCCGACTGAACATCACTTTCAGTTCTGCGCTCGGTGCGCAGGAACTTGAAGAAGCACCACGTGGCGAACGCGGTGAGAAGATGCCAGACTGCGTGCGCCTGGATCAACGAGTCAGGATTGCATAGGTCGTGGTCGTTGGTACCCGTGGTCCATATCGCGTACGCGATGAGGAAGGAGGCGAACCCCGCCCAATACCACGGCGTGTAGGTCCGCCGTGATCGCGCGGGCTGTTTCACAAGGAGTGCCGGGACCCAGAACAGGACGACCCACCAGTAGCTCCCGATGTCGCCAAGCATTTCCGCGGGTGTGATCCCAAAGACGGCCGCAACAGCGAACCCGACCAGTCCGGACAAGGGCCGCACCAGCCGAAACCAGAACCGATACAGGAACTCTGAGATGATCCAGAGCGCTATCGAGACACCGAAGAGGTCAAGTCCGATCCCGAGGTCTGACCCGAACACCCAGTAGGCGCCGGCGTAGGACCCCAACACGGTGCCATAGGTCAGGAAGAACGTCCGATCCTTCCATCTTCCAAGGACCGCAAGGTTGAAGATCCACGGTATGAGGATGTATGTGACCATCGACACGTTGTCGATCCACGCTCCAAAGAACGTGTGGCTCCCGTGCATGACCATCGAGCCGGGACCGAGGAAGAGCGAAGCCGCTGCATAGAGAAGAGCTATCGGTTGGTTGCCAATGAAGCGGTTCGTCCGAGGCCTCCCCCGTGCGGTGTCGCGCGCAAGCACGAGGAACATCGCGAGGCCTGCAACGACGAACCCGAGGTTTCCAAGGGTATTCACCGGCTCGCGCATCATGCCCCCGCTTACCCGCTCACACCAACGTGACGCCTCACCGATCGCCTGTTCATTCTCAGCAGGCGTCCACCAGCCCGATATGCCACCCGCAACGAACAACACGGCGAACCCAACGAGAGCTGCAAGGGCATACGAGATCGGACGGAATTGGTGGCGCACCGTCCGATACTACGTAGAACGAATGATTCCTGGGTTCAACGGGCAGTGACGATGATTGCCCGGATGCGACCTTCGACGCGGTCTGCACCGAAGTGCGAGGCTATGGCGCTCGCAGCGTGATCGGTTGCTCCCCCGAGTCCCACAGGGTCGATGGCCTCGAACTCGTTGCGAAGATGCGTTCCTTGACAGTAGGCGACCGCGGGTATCGCGGGGCTACTCGCTGAGCTGACGGTATCGAGCGGCTCGATCGAGATGTCGCTGAACCCTGCGGCGATCACCGTTGCGAGGTCCAACGCGACAGTGTCAGTGCCCGTGTCCCCCACAGCAACCGGAAGCACTCGCTTCAAGCACTGGAGCGTTCGCGGAATGCCCTTCGTGCCCGTGCCCGTGATCGTCGTCGGCACAACGACACACGCCGTCAGCCTGCTTGCCACAGGTGCACTTCACGATCTCGTTGATCTCAGCTTCGAGGCGGGCCGGATACGCACCGGGGTCCTTCACAAAGGTTGTGCGACAGCCGGGCTGCCCCGACGGCCGGAAGCAAGTCGAATCCCCATGACACCAACACTCCCGCAGCGAGCGAGACCATCGCGATATTGTTTCCGGTACGGCCGTGGTGGCTCGACTCCCTCCCCCACACACCAGGCTTCAGGTGCCCGGTCCCTTCTCGATCAAGAACACCTGCACGGCGCCCCGGTCATCGATCCCAACGAGCCGGTCCCCTCTTTGGCGTGCGAGCGCAGGGATGTCTGCAAGGGAACCGGGATCGGTGCAGATCAGCTCGAGGACCTGGCCGGACTCCATGCCTCTCAGGACGAGTGCAGCCTTGTACACAGGAAGTGGGCAGACCAGCCCTGATGTGTCAAGAATCTGCGTTGACGTGACTTCTGGCTTCTCGTCGATTGTCATGGATTGTTCTCCTTGGTTCATTGACAGCCTCCTAGATGATCGGGAGTCCCTCGTCCCCGAGCATCTCCTGGAAATACGTCGTGTATTTCGCTCCCGCGTCGGGGGAGACACCAACGACGACACCTTCCTTGAAGTCGTCGTACGTGTTGATGACGTGGACAATGGCGCCCGTCGACGGACCCACGAGAAGTCCGTCCTCGCGATGAAGCCTGAGAGTCATCGCGTAGGCGGGATCGTCCAGCACAGGGACCACATCGTCGACCACGCTCCAATCGAGGTTCCCCGGTTCATTCGCCTCCGCAAAGCTCTTGAGACCTGGAAGTCTGTGACCCTTCTCTGGCTCTATCCCAATGATGCGCACATCGGGGTTCCTTTCCTTCAAGTAGCGACCGACACCAGTGATCGTTCCACAGGTTCCAAATCCGGCAAAGAACGCGCTGACCTCACCGCCGGACTGCTTCCATATCTCTGGACCCGTGGTCTCGTAGTGCGCCCGCACGTTGTCAGGGTTCTCATACTGATCCGGCATGGCGTAACGCGATCCGCCTTCTGAAGCCAACAGGGAACGGGCAAGGGCTATAGCGCCATCCTTTGGATGATCGACAGGGCAGAGTTCATCCGGTGTCTCCCAGACCTCGGCTCCGAGCATCCTGAGGACCGTCTTTGTCTCCTCGGGAACTCCGTCAGGGATGGTGATCGTGACCTTCGTACCGTCGATCGCACCGATTGCAGCGAGGGCGATGGCTGTGTTGCCCGACGAGGCTTCCACGATTTCGCGTCCCTCGAGAGCGCCTGAATCCGCAAGGCCACGAATGAGATAGGAAGCGGCCCGATCCTTGATCGAACCGAACGGGTTCAACCATTCGAGCTTGAGATACACGTTGTCCGCGGGCACAGCATTGCGAACCCGCACGAGCGGCGTGGGATTGTCGACATCGGGGAGGAGATCACGGATGTCCTCGTATCTTCGCAGCGCGTGATCCGATGTCTTGGTTGGGATGGATTGTGATTGAGTGACCATCGATGGTTCCTTGGGTTTGAAATGGACTGCCAATAACAACAAACCCGCCTGGCGGATATGCCGGGCGGGTGGTACGGGTCGTTTGAGCTAGTTGGGGATGACTGCTATGAACCTCCGCGCGCGGCGTTTGCACAACAGCAACAACACATCGCAGCGCTCGTGAGGAATCTCTTCATGGCAGACATGATACCGAGCAATCCTCATAGAAGTGACGGATTCGTCCACGATGTGCGGGTGCACGGCTGCAAGTCCCAGAAAGAGCTTGTCGTCATCGCCGGTCGTCACGCCATTCAAGTCAAGCAAGTCCGAGTGCCACCATCAGCGCTCTGTCCAGTTCGACGGATTTGCTCGGACCCAGCCTTCCCCGTCGACGTGTGAGAACTGTCTTCGGGAGAGTGAAGATGTTGTCACAGTTCGCAGAGCTCGCTCTGTCGAGCCCCTCCTCTCTACCCACTTCGACCTCCGCCACATGTCCGTGAACCGAGCTCGTGATCAACACGCACACGACCGATGTAACCAGCGTAAGTGCGGAGTCTCTGGTGATGACCACGACCGGATGCTTGCCGACGCCGGGAATGTCGGCATCCCAGATCTCCCCTCTCGAGATCAACGTTCGGTGTCGGCGAGGCACGCGGCGACCGAGAAGAGTGCCAGGTCAGCGATGAGGTCGTTACCTGTCGCGTCGGGTTCGACGTATCGACGCCGATATGACTCGACGATCGCCTCTTCGCCGTGCAGGTTGAGCCAGTCACCGACGGCACGTGCTATCACCGCCCCCCTGGTTGGAGCAAGACCGGCATCCACCGCGCGATCGAGAGCCTCGACTACGGACTCGTCAAGTCTTGCGGTGACAGGAACACTCATGACGCCAACGTATCACATCGTGTACGAATCGTATACACCTCCGTTGACGATCGATCAGGGGCTGATGGGACGGTCCTCTTGTACGGACGCAAACCAGGTCTCGAGTCGCTGGAATCCCACGGCGAGACTGACTGCAGGTTCCCATTGGAGGGCCTCCCTGGTTTCGCGCTGGTCGAACCAGTGTGCGGTTCCGAGCTGCTCTGCGAGAAAGCTCGTCATCGGCGGTTCGT
>QMQC01000151.1 GCA_003648875.1 Actinomycetota bacterium | reverse complement strand
CGCAACAGCATCAGCAGTAGCATCAAGCCCAGCTTGGCGACCGAACGCCGAACACAACGCGAGCTTCAAACGAGGTTCTGTCTCTTCAACGAACCTGGTGAACCCGTCAACGTTCGTTGTCTCTGTGGTCATCAGCTCTCCTGAGGACTTCACCCTATAAGGCACCCTCGGGCAGATTCACATGACAGCCAAAAGCGATTGTTCTAGATCAACAAGAACACAAAGCCGCTAGACGCCCCGCTAGCTTTCAAACCGCCTCAACTCACGATACAACCTTTCGTCCCTCCGGCATCCCGATACCCGCCGTATCGGCACTAGAAACAACATCTGACGCACCGCCCATAACCGGCAATATGCATAGCCGAGTTGGACGAGCATATGTGCCGTTATGTGCGGGGGTACTAGCCGCCTTCGGTTACACGGTTCAGGACTTCAGCGAAGTCCACAACGGGACGAGTCTCGGCCCATCCGATATCTATCACGGGGGCGAGTGCCTCTTCGATCTGACCCGCAGAAGTGGCATCCAGTATCAGAAATGTGGTGTGGGCTGCAGCATCCACATATGCACCTATCAGCTCGACCTCTGATTCCATGATGCCAGCCATGGCCTTACCGAATGTTGCCCGTGCCCGATCCGGGTCGTGGTAGGGGCACGCTTCCCAGCTATGGGTGTGCTTGACATGAAACAGCATGGAGTCCTCCTGAGACCTAGCTCACTGTTCAACGCTACAGATGTCGCATCTTCCCTGTAGGGGAGATTTCTAGAAGCCCACATGTGCCGCTATGGGCGGTAACTCATGAGTGCTGGTTGACACGACGAGTTTGCTGTGTAGGTTTGAAATGGCGTTGCACGGGAGGTGCATATGTTCGACTCTGTCCAATTCCACGTCACTCTGCCAGCATCAGATATGGCGCGGGCGCGAGCCTGGTACGAAGAGACTCTTGGCCTGCGCCCTGTTGAGACGGATGCCTTCGACGGTTCCTGGTACGAGACCGGTGGTGTCCGGTTCCTGTTGTATCCGTCCCAGGTCGCCGGAACGAACCAGGCCACAGCGGCGTCGTTCTCACCCGACGACTTCGATGCTGCGATGGCGTTGCTTCGAGATCGGGGCGTGGTTTTCGACGAGTTCGACTACGACGACTTCAAGACCGTCAACGGAGTCCTTGAGCTACCCGACGGTCGTAGAGGCGCATGGTTCAAGGACAGCGAAGGCAACATCCTCAACATCCTCTCCGAATAGATCCCGACCAGACAGTTCCAGCTTGAGGGCATGTCGACACGCACACACCACGGATAGCCGTCGGCTGTTGCGTGGCGCATATGTGCCGGTATGGGCGGGAGGAGTTTGTGCTTGAATCCCCTATCGGGTCTCGATCCTGTCGGAGGATGATCAACATGTCGGAGTTGCGCGATAGTTTGGCGGTCGCTGTTGAAGAGATCGCGGCGTATCGGGAGATGCTCCCAGAGTCGTCTGTTGGCGCTTCTGCTACCCGTGCCGACTTGGTGGCGGCGTTCCCTCGGTCAATACCCACCGAGGGGGTTCCTCTCGACGAAGTAATGAGAGAGCTTGTCGAGTCCGCTCGGCCGGGATTGATGGCTTCAGCGGGACCAAGATATTTCGGGTTCGTAACCGGCGGCTCTACCGACGCTGCCCTGGTTGCAGATGTGATGACATCAGGTTGGGATCAACTTGCTTTCAACGAGTCAAGTTCGCCCGCGTCGCTCGCGTTTGAGGACGTTGCTGGCGATTGGCTCAAGGATCTCCTTGGTATTCCGGCATCAGCTTCGGTCGGTTTCGTGACTGGGGCACAGGCAGCGAATACTGTCGGACTCACTGCTGCGAGATTGCAGGTCCTGCACGATCACAGTTGGGATGTAGGGCGCGATGGCCTCCGAGGTGCGCCACGCGTAAGGGTTGTGGCCGGAGCTGAGCGTCATGCCACGATCGATAGGACGTTGCGGTTGTTGGGTCTTGGCGAAAGCGCCCTGGAGCTGGTACCTGCCGGGCCGGATGGTGCAATGGATGCAGAATCGCTCGACGGCGTGCTCAAAGACGGCGCTACTGGTCCAACGATTGTCTGCGCTCAGTCCGGCAACGTGAACACCGGGGCGTTCGACGACTTGCGACGAATATGTGATGTGGCCAAGCGACACGGGGCGTGGGTGCATGTTGATGGAGCATTCGGTCTGTGGGCAGGAGCTAGTTCCAACCTCAGGCATTACGTCGATGGAGTTGAGCTTGCAGATTCGTGGGGATGTGACGGGCACAAGTGGCTCAATGTTCCCTACGACTCTGGTTACGCCTTCTGTGCACGGCCTGAAGTTCATGCAACGGCCATGGGATACACCGCCTCCTATCTGTCAGGACAAGAGGAAGGGAGGCACTTCGGGGGAGGCGACTTCGTGTTGGAATCTTCTCGGCGTGCTCGTGGATTCGCGACGTGGGCGGCGTTACGGGGCCTCGGTCGGTCCGGTGTGGAGGATGTCATCGACCGGTGCTGTGAAATGGCTCGTCGCTTCGCTGAAGGACTGAACGCCATCGATGGTGTCGATGTCGTCAACGACGTGATTCTCAATCAAGTCCTTGTTCGGGTCGGTGACGAAGCTGTAACGCAACGAATTGCCCTGAAGATTCAGGAAGGTGGAGATGCCTGGTTGGGAGCGACGACGTGGCGCGGAGAGCGGCTGCTGCGGATATCGGTTTCGAATTGGTCCACCACGGCAGCGGATATCGATCGTTCAATCCGCGCCGTTGCCAACGCAGTTGATCAAATCCGCCGCGCATAACCGGCAACATGTTCGGTGAGATCAAGCGACCATATGTGCTGCGATGTCAGGTGGTCATTGCAACACTTGGGCGGCTGTCTGGATGCTCGTCTTCGACATAATCGTGCCGAAACAGACGATGTTCACCACAGATGGCTGTCAGTTGGGGGTCCCCAGCTCAAGGCTTGGGTTGGCTGGGCTCGAAAACCCATACATCACAAGGATTTGTGTGGCACGCCCGGAGGGACTCGAACCCCCAACCTTCTGATCCGTAGTCAGACGCTCTATCCAAATTGAGCTACGGGCGCTTGGTGGCAATAAGGTAGTGCTCTGGAAGCGCAACAGAGAGCTGTTTGACAGGAGACCACGTGAACCAAGACCTCCGCGCACTCGCAGACGAGTACTGGGAGTACGTCCTCAAGGCAAATCCGACCGAAGCCCATATGCTCGGTGACTACCGGTACATCGACAGCTTCGAAGACGCAAGTCGCGACGCCGAGGACGAAGACATCGCTGCGAGACGGTCCTTCGCTCAACGTGCCCGCGCCTTCGACATCTCTGAGCTTTCAACCTCTGACCGCACCACCCAGGAGACCTTGATCTATGAGGCCGAGTCGAAGGCTGCTGTTTCCGAAATGCGTCAGGCGGAGTTCGGTGTCGATCCGATCTTCGGGCCACAGGTAGCAGCCCAGGTGGTCATCCCTCAGCTGTCCGTCAAGACTGTTGAGCACGCTGAAGGAATGCTTGACAAATACGTCTCGTTCGCTCGGATGCTCGACCAATCAACAGAGAGGGTTCGCGAAGGGATTGCCAGCCGTCGCGTCAATGCCGAGTTCGCCGTTGAACGGACGGTAGGACAACTCAACTCACTTCTCGCATCACCGATCAACGAATCTCCCTTCCTTCGAGCCCAGATGCCCGAGGCGCACTCCGAGGAGGACACAGCAGCATGGCGTGAGCGTGCAGCAGCAATCGTGAGGGACTCGGTCAACCCTGCGTTTGAGCGATACCGGAACGTGATCAGGGACGAAGTTGGCCCAGTCGCACGACCCGATGATCAGGCTGGTCTATTCGGCCTCGCCGATGGTGACCTCGTGTACTCACGACTCCTCGACAGGTTCACAACCCTTTCGATGCAGCCAGGCGAGATCCACCAGATAGGCCTACAGCAGATCGACGCACTTGCTGACGAGTATCTTCAGATCGCAGGCCCCGTGCTCGACTCAACCTCGCTCGATGAGATCTTCACAACTCTGCGAGACGACGCCGAGCTGCATCACACGACAGGGGAAGATGTGATCGCAGCATCAGAAACTGCCTTTGCAAAGGCCAAGGCAGCAATGGGTGACTGGTTCGGTCGCCTACCAGAGTCTGACTGCGTCGTTCAAGAGGTCAAATCCGGCCCGGTTGCGTTCTATTTCCCTCCTGCTGATGACGGATCGAGGCCAGGTACGTTCTTCATGAACACTGCGGATCCCACATCGTGGGGTACATTCGAGATCGAAGCGACGACATTCCACGAAGGCATACCCGGTCATCATCTGCAGATCGCCATTGCACATGAGCTCGGTGACTCGATCCCAGCATTCCAACGCAATGCGTTCATCTCGGCCTATGGCGAAGGTTGGGGCCTCTACACCGAACGTCTCGCAGATGAGATGGGTCTCTACGGATCAGAGCTCGACCGCATAGGGATGTTGATGGCTGACTCGATGCGTGTCTGCCGGCTCGTCGTTGACACGGGAATGCATTCACTTGGCTGGTCGCGTCAACGAGGTATCGACTACATGGCCGATAACTCGCCGATGGCCATGCACTCGATCGTCGAGGAGATCGACCGCTATCTGTCAATGCCCGGACAGGCCGTGTCGTACATGATCGGACGCATCGAGATCCAGCGCATGCGATCCGAGGCCGAGAACAGCATGGGGGACCGGTTCGACATCAGAGGCTTCCACGACGCAGTGCTCGGCTCGGGTCTTGTGACGCTGCCGACACTCGATCGGATCGTGAATGAGTGGGCAACGGCCTGACGTCTCCGTTCTTGCACAACTCAGCGCTGAGCGTGGGATCCCGGCTACGCAAGAACGACAGAAGGGTCCCTCGGGACCCTTCTGCTTGCGGAGAGGGAGGGATTTGAACCCTCGAGGGAGCTTGTAACCCCCTACTCGCTTAGCAGGCGAGCGCCTTCGGCCACTCGGCCACCTCTCCAGATGGCGCCAAGGTTATCAGGGTGCCAGGAGTTGCCCCATCAGCCTTCGGGCTGGTCGCCCGGCCTCTGCCAGGTCTCGACATTCCAAGTGATTGCTGATCTTGACCCGTTGTGCACCACGCCGATCACAGAATCTGTCCGAATAGCCGCAACTGAGGACCGCTGGAACAGGGGAATCAGCGGCACGTATTCAGCAAGAAGCTCCTCGGCATGCTCGATGATCTGGGCAAAGCGCCCTGGATCGACCGTGGATCGGGCTTCCGCGACCAACTCGGAGAAGGATGCCGTCCCTTCGCCTGATGACTCTCCCGCACCCCAGTTGCCGAAGTTGGCACCGGAACCTTCGGGGGCTGGATCGAGGAGATCCATCAGTTCGAGCTGGTTG